>NZ_JWMC01000004.1:0-54412 GCF_000812405.1 Pseudomonas sp. PI1 | reverse complement strand
GGGGAGGGTTAGGGTGGGGGGCGAGTTCAGGCCGAGCGCTGGAGCAGCGGCGAAGTCCGTAACCCTCTCCCCAGCCCTCTCCCTGAAGGGAGAGGGGGTTGTCCGTGCATCGGGGAAGACTCGCGTACTCCGGCCAGCCCAGCAGGAGCCCGGCCGGTTCCGCATTTACAGATGCGCCTCGGCGAACTCCGCCAGCACCGAGCGCGGTACCCCTTGCAGGGTCACGTGCACGCCGTGGGGGAAGTCCTTGAAGCGTTCGGTCAGGTAGGTCAGGCCGGAGCTGGTGGCCGACAGGTAGGGGGTGTCGATCTGCGCCAGGTTGCCCAGGCAGATCACCTTCGAGCCATTGCCCGCGCGGGTGATGATGGTCTTCATCTGGTGCGGGGTGAGGTTCTGGCACTCGTCGATGAGGATCAGGCTCTGCTGGAAGCTGCGGCCGCGGATGTAGTTCAGCGATTTGAACTGCAGCGGCACCTTGCTGAGGATGTAGTCGACGCTGCCGTGGGTGCATTCGTCGTCCGAATGCAGGGCTTCGAGGTTGTCGGTGATGGCGCCCAGCCAGGGTTCCATCTTCTCGGCCTCGGTGCCGGGCAGGAAGCCGATGTCCTCGTCCAGACCCTGCACGCTGCGGGTGGCGATGATGCGCCGGTAGCGCTTGGTGACCATGGTCTGCTCGATGGCCGCGGCCAGCGCCAGGATGGTCTTGCCCGAGCCCGCGGCGCCGGACAGGTTGACCAGGTGGATGTCCGGGTCGAGCAGCGCGTACAGCGCCAGCGACTGGTACAGGTCGCGCGGGCGCAGGCCCCAGGCTTCCTGGTGCAGCAGCGGCTCCTGGTGCAGGTCGAGGATCAGCAGTTCGTCCTGCTGGATGCCCTTGATCCAGCCGACGAAGCCCTGCTCGTCGACGATGAACTCGTTGATGTGCACCGCCGGCAGGTTGTCGGTGAGCTGCACGCGGTGCCAGGTGCGGCCGTGGTCCTGGCGCGTCTCCACCTTGCTGACGCGGTCCCAGAACGAGCCGTTCAGCGAGTGGTAGCCACGCGGCAGCAGGGCCACGTCGTCGATCAGCTGGTCGGTGTGGTAGTCCTCCGCCGCCACCCCGCAGGCGCGCGCCTTCAGGCGCATGTTGATGTCCTTGGTGACCAGCACCACCCGGCGGCTGCTGTTGCGGCTCTGCAGCTCGACCAGCTGGTTGATGATCTTGTTGTCGTTGAGGTGCTCCGGCAGCCAGGTGATCGGCTCGGCGCGCTTGCTCATGAGGATCGACAGGCTGCCGCAGGGGCCGCTCTTGCCACGCTGGATGGGAACCCCGTCCTCCACCTGCTCCGGGCTCGCCTCGCCCAGCACCTGGTCGATCAGGCGGATGGCCTGGCGGCATTCGGCGGCGACGGAGTGCTTGCCGGTCTTGAGCTTGTCGAGTTCCTCCAGCACCGTCATCGGGATGGCGACGTGGTGTTCCTGGAAGTTGAGCAGGGCGTTGGGATCGTGGATCAGAACGTTGGTGTCGAGGACGTAGAAGATCGGCTGGGTGGTGCTGGAACGTCCGTGGTCATCCATACGCGTGTCACCTCATTCTGGGGGCGTTACGACGGAATGCCGTGACAGCGCTCCGCCGTGCGGTGAGACGCCGGCTCTCGATGCCGGGGCTCGAGAGAGGTGCAAGCAAGGGACGGGCCGGGGCCGCCACCTGTCTGCAGGGTTCGGCGGTCTACGGCTCCAGAAATACAGGAAAAATTGTGACGGTAGAAAGTCTTTTTCCTTATCAGGCGGATTTTTTTCGCCGGCTGACGAAATACCTTGGCGCGGCTGCGTTACGGCGCTAATTTTATTAATCCGATCATCGGCTTATCCGCGCCCGACGGTCTCCCCGCGCCCCTCCTCATTGGCCCCGCCTATCGTCCCCATGGGTGGAGCCGGCCCCGGCAACTCCCTACAATCGCCCGACGCTTCGAGGAGACCGCACGATGCTGATGGTGATTTCCCCCGCCAAGACCCTGGACTACGAGACCCCGCCGGTCACCGACCGCCACACCCTGCCGCTGCACCTGGACGATGCCCAGGAGCTGATCGGCGTGCTGCGCGAGATGACTCCGGCGCAGATCGGCAGCCTGATGAGCCTGTCGGACAAGCTCGCCGGCCTGAACGCCGCGCGCTACGCCAGCTGGCACCCCGACTTCAGCCCGGCCAACGCCAAGCAGGCGCTGCTGGCCTTCAAGGGCGACGTCTATACCGGCCTTGCCGCCGAGGACTTCGACGCCGCCGACTTCGACTTCGCCCAGCGCCACCTGCGCATGCTTTCCGGCCTTTATGGCGTGCTGCGGCCGCTGGACCTGATGCAGCCCTACCGCCTGGAGATGGGCACCCGGCTGGCCAACGCCCGCGGCGCCAACCTCTATGAGTTCTGGGGCGAGCGCATCAGCGCCTGGCTGAATCAAGACCTCGCCGAGCAGGGCGACGCCGTGCTGCTCAACCTGGCCTCCAACGAATACTTCGGCGCGGTGAAGCGCAAGGCGCTGGACGCCCGCATCATCGACACCGAGTTCAAGGACCTGAAGAACGGCCAGTACAAGATCATCAGCTTCTATGCCAAGAAGGCCCGCGGCCTGATGGCGCGCTACGTGATCAAGGAGCGCCTGACCGACCCCGAGGGCCTGAAGGACTTCGACTACGCCGGCTACCGCTTCGCCGCCGAGGAGTCCTCCGCCGACCGCCTGGTGTTCCTGCGCGACCACCCCGACGCCTGACCTGCCCCCGAAAGTGGCGGCCAAACGGCCGTCACGCCCCCTCCCCCGCTACCGTCGATCCCCCTCCAGCCCCCATGTGCCGCCGAATTACCCACACGGCGAAAATGGTCAAGGCTACCGTTCGTCGGCAACAGCCAAGACATTGAAAAAATTTTTCTCGCTCCCGCGCGCCATCACCACGGCAGAAAAGCGCCTTTTTTGCCATCGCGCATGTAATCCATTGGCCATTAAAAGCACCCCGCCATTACATGCAATTCACGATTGCAAGTTGCACGAAATACCTTGAAACACCCTCCCCGTCATCCTGAACGGCAGCTGAACGAAGTGTAAAACGGCTGAATCACCGCGGAACTTTTTCCAATCCTTGCATTTTGCAAGTCCGCCAAAAACGACAGTCGTGTTTCAGCTTGATATCAAAAGCGCCTTATTTGATGGCGATTGGATATTTAATTCCGACCACTCCTCAGGATGGGTGGCAGGAACTATCGAGCGGCCTCGAACATCCTACTTCCGCAACGCCCATCATGGGTTTGTTGCCCATAACCAGGTTTTTCGAAAACGCATCGAGCGCTGCTCGAGGGACTCGTTCAACCTGAATAATTTCAATGAGTTATGAAATTAATGCAGAACTCCAAAGCAAACTTTAGTGCATCAGAAGAGTGCAATTAGTTCTAACTTTGCAATCACCCTGAAACATTAAAGTGCATGCCGCGGAACTCTGCCCGAATTGAGTGCAGAAAATTCGAGTCACTCACGGACTGCCTGAAGCGGCGCGCCTGATAGGGGCGCCGCAGCAAAAGGGAATTGGCCAGAAGGCCAACTTTTAACAGCTCGACAAAGCAGAGGTGAATACGATGCGTATCAGCATCTTTGGTCTTGGCTACGTCGGTGCAGTATGCGCCGGTTGCCTGTCCGCCCGTGGTCACGAAGTGATCGGCGTGGACGTTTCCACCACCAAGATCGACCTGATCAACCGCGGCAAGTCGCCCATCGTCGAACCGGGGCTGGAGCCCCTGCTGGAACAGGGCATCCGCACCTCGCGGCTGTCGGGCACCACCGACTTCAAGCAGGCGGTGCTGGACAGCGACGTCTCCTTCATCTGCGTCGGCACCCCGAGCAAGAAGAACGGCGACCTGGACCTGGGCTACATCGAGAGCGTCTGCCGCGAGATCGGCTACGCCATCCGCGAGAAGGCCGGCCGTCACACCGTGGTGGTGCGCAGCACCGTGCTGCCGGGCACCGTGAAGAACGTGGTGATCCCGATCATCGAGGACTGCTCGGGCAAGAAGGCCGGCGTCGACTTCGGCGTGGGCACCAACCCCGAGTTCCTGCGCGAGAGCACCGCGATCAAGGACTACGACTTCCCGCCGATGACCGTCATCGGCGAGCTGGACGCCCAGACCGGCGACCTGCTGGAGGAAATCTACCGCGAGCTGGACGCGCCGATCATCCGCAAGTCCATCGAGGTCGCGGAGATGATCAAGTACACCTGCAACGTCTGGCACGCCGCCAAGGTCACCTTCGCCAACGAGATCGGCAACATCGCCAAGGCCGTCGGCGTCGATGGCCGCGAGGTGATGGACGTGGTCTGCCAGGACCGCAAGCTGAACCTGTCGCGCTACTACATGAAGCCCGGCTTCGCCTTCGGCGGCTCCTGCCTGCCCAAGGACGTGCGCGCCCTCACCTACCGCGCCGGCCAGTTGGACGTCGAGCACCCGATGATCGGCTCGATCATGCGCAGCAACGCCTACCAGGTGCAGAAGGCCTTCGAGATCATCACCGCCCACGGCAGCCGCAAGGTCGGCCTGCTCGGCCTGTCGTTCAAGTCCGGCACCGACGACCTGCGCGAGAGCCCGCTGGTGGAACTGGCCGAGATGCTCATCGGCAAGGGCTACGAGCTGCAGATCTTCGACCGCAACGTCGAGTACGCCCGCGTCCACGGCGCGAACAAGGAGTACATCGAGTCGAAGATCCCCCACGTCTCCTCGCTGCTGGTCTCCGACCTCGACCAGGTGGTGAAGACCTCCGACGTGCTGGTACTGGGCAACGGCGACGAGCTGTTCGTCGACGTGGTGAACCAGGCGCCGCAGGGCAAGAAGGTGGTCGACCTGATCGGCTTCATGTCCCACGGCTCCGACGAGCGCGCCGAAGGCATCTGCTGGTAAGCGCCGCCGGCTCTTCGCAGGAGCGAGCTTGCTCGCTCCTGCGAAGAGCCCACCTGTTCCCACGAAGCCAAGACGCGACTGACGGACCTGACCATGGACGCATACAAACGAGCCCTCGGCGAAGCCACCGGCTGGCTGGCCTTCCTCTGCCTGCTGATGGGCCTGGCGCTGATCGTGCCCCCCACGGTGTTCGACCCCAATGCCCGCGACTTCCTGCTGATCATCGGCGCGGTGGGCATCTGGCGTTATTCCATGGGCGGTCTGCACTTCCTGCGCGGCATGCTCTTCCTCCACGTCGTCTACCCGCACTACAAGCGGCGCCTGCGCAAGCTCGGCAAGGCGGCGGACCCGTCCCACGTCTACCTGATGGTCACCAGCTTTCGCATCGACGCCATGACCACCTCCATGGTCTACCGCTCGGTGATCCAGGAGGCCATCGCCTGCGGCTACCCGACCACCGTGGTCTGCTCCATCGTCGAGATGTCCGACGAGGTGCTGATCAAGCAGCAGTGGCAGAAGCTCAACCCGCCCGCCCACGTGAAGCTGGACTTCGTGCGCATCCCCGGCACCGGCAAGCGCGACGGCCTGGCCCACGGCTTCCGCGCCATCTCCCGGCACATGCCCGACGAAGGCTCGGTGGTGGCGGTGATCGACGGCGACACCGTGCTCGAGCCCGGCGTGGTCCAAGCCACGGTGCGCTGGTTCAAGCTGTTCCCCCAGGTCGGCGGCCTGACCACCAACGAATTCTGCGAGGTGCAGGGCGGCTACGTGATGAGCCAGTGGCACAAGCTGCGCTTCGCCCAGCGCCACATCAACATGTGCTCCATGGCCCTGTCCAAGCGCGTGCTGACCATGACCGGGCGCATGTCGGTGTTCCGCGCCGCGGTGGTCACCGACCCCGACTTCATCGCCGACGTCGAGGCCGACCACCTGGACCACTGGCGCCTGGGGCGCTTCCAGTTCCTCACCGGCGACGACAAGTCCAGCTGGTACAGCCTGATGCGCCTGGGCTACGACACCTTCTACGTGCCGGACGCGGCCATCAACACCGTCGAGCACCCGCCGGAGAAGAGCTTCATCAAGGCCAGCCGCAAGCTGATGTTCCGCTGGTACGGCAACAACTTGCGGCAGAACTCCCGCGCCCTGGCCCTGGGCCCGCGGCGCCTGGGCTGGTTCACCACGGTGGTGCTGTTCGACCAGCGCCTGTCCATGTGGACCTGCCTGCTGGGCCTGGTGGCGGCGATCATCGCCAGCATCAAGTACAGCATCACCTTCCTGCTGGTGTACCTGCTGTGGATCGGCATCACCCGCCTGATCCTCACCCTGCTGCTGTCGCTGTCCGGCCACCCGATCGGCCCGGCCTACCCGCTGATCCTCTATTACAACCAGATCGTCGGCGCCCTGGTGAAGATCTACGTGTTCTTCCGCCTCGACCAGCAGTCCTGGACGCGCCAGAGCACCAAGCTCGACCGCGGCCTGAACAGCTACCAGCGCTGGTTCAACACCTGGTCCTCGCGCGCCATGACCTTCTCTGCCGCCAGTGTGTTCGTCGCCGTACTCCTGACGATCGTATGACCCCTTGAGCAACCGGCCCGCGGCCGATCCGACCCGTTTCGAACATAGGACCGACTTCATGAATACCGCCGTCAACGTCAACGTCGTGCACGAATCCGAAGCCCAGCGCCAGCACGCGCGGGTCAAGCTGCCCGCGCGCATCCGCTACATCGGCGCCAACCGCGAGGGCGTCGACGCAAGGCTCTTGGACCTTTCCGCCGGCGGCTTCGCCTTCACCGCCAGCGGCGCGCCGATCCAGGTCGGCGACATCCACAAGGGCAAGCTGCTGTTCCAGATCGACAGCATCAGCTTCGCCCTGGAAGTGGAGTTCCAGGTGCGCTCCTTCGACCCGGACAGCCGCCGCACCGGCTGCGAGTTCCAGCACCTGAAGCCGCGCGAGGTCGCCGCCCTGCGCTACCTGATCACCGCGTACCTGGCCGGCGAGGTGGTCAGCGTCGGCGACATGCTCAACACCCTGCAGCGCGAGAACTTCACCAAGGCCCGCAAGCACGGCGGCGCCGGCGGCGGCATGGGCTTCTTCGGGCGCATCCGCGCGGTGACCCTGAGCACCGCCATCTTCGTGGTCGGTGTCGGCGCCTTCGCCTTCATCCTCAACCAGCTGTACAACCTGTACTTCGTCACCCATGCCGACTCCGGCGTGGTCAACATCCCCGCCCAGCAGATCACCATGCCCCGCGAGGGCACCGTCGACAGCCTGGTGCAGATGGACGCCGAAGTGGCCAAGGGCGCGCCCATCGCCACCTTCTCCACCAGCCTGCTGGACCTGCTCAAGGGCAACCTGTCCGACGAGCAGCTCAACCCCGGCAACATCGAGAAGCTCTTCGGCCACCAGCTCAAGGGCACCCTCACCAGCCCCTGCGACTGCCGGGTGATCGAACAGCGCGTCGCCAACGGCCAGTACGCCAACAAGGGCGACGTGATCTTCACCCTGGCCCCGCGCGACGCCAGCGCCACCGTCGAGGCGCGCTTCGCCTACCGCAACGCCGCCGAACTCTCGCCGGGCACCCTGGTGCACTTCCAGGTCGCCGGCGACAGCGAAGTGCGCAGCGGCCGCATCCTGCGCACCGCGCCGGTGGACGGCGACCTGTCGTCGGAGATCCGCGCGCAGATCCAGCCCGAGCAGCCGCTGGACAGCCAGCTCGCCGGGCGCCCGGCGGAAGTCAGCATCGGCGGCCTGCCCGGCCGCACCCTGCTGAACAAGGCCATGGCCATGGCCACCGCGCGCTGAGGACCCAAGCATGAACGCCATCGCCCACCATCCGCTGCGCGGCGCCGCCCTGGCCCTGGCCCTGGCCATCGGCCTGGCCGCCGGCTGCGCCGGCCTGCCGGACCAGCGCCTGGCCGACGAAGCCATGGCCCGCGGCGACATCGCCACCGCCCAGGCCAACTACCAGGCCCTGGCCACCCTCGGCTACACCGACGCGCAGATCGGCCTGGCCGACATGCAGGCCGCCAGCGGCGACAGCGCGGCCCAGGCCAAGGCAGAGAAGCTCTACCGCGACGCCGCCGAGACCTCGCCGCGGGCCCGCGCGCGCCTGGGCAAGTGGCTGGCGGCCAAGCCCGGCGCCACCGACGCCGAGCACCGCGAGGCCGAGCAGTTGCTCAACCGCGCCTTCGACGAAGGCGAGGACAGCGCCCTGGTGCCGCTGATCGTGCTCTACCTGCAGTACCCGCAGGCCTGGCCGGGCGTGAACCCGCAGCAGCGCATCGACCAGTGGCGCGCCCAGGGCCTGCCCCAGGCGGACCTGGCGCAGATCATCCTGTACCGCACCCAGGGCACCTACAACCAGCACCTGGGCGAGATCGAGCAGGTCTGCCAGCGCTGGCTGACGCGCATGGACGTGTGCTGGATGGAGCTGGCCACCGTGTATCAGGTGCAGGGCAACGCCGACAAGCAGAAGGCCCACCTCGACCGCCTGCGCGCCGCGCACAAGGCCGGCCGGGTGCCGCCCGAGCGGGTGGAATCGGTGGCCCAGGTATTGGCCGACGCCGATCTCGGCAAGCCCGACCCGCAGACCGCCCAGGCCCTGCTCAACGAACTGGCGCCGACCTACCCCGCGGCCTGGGTCGACCTGGCCAAGCTGCAGTACGACTACCCCGAGCTGGGCGACGTCGAGCAGATGCTCGACTACCTGAAGAAGGCCCAGGACGCCGCCCAGCCGCGCGCCGAGCTGCTGCTCGGGCGCCTGTACTACGACGGCAAGTGGATGCCCCAGGACCCGCAGAAGGCCGAGCAGCACCTGCTCAAGGCCGCCGCCAGCGAACCCCAGGCGCACTACTACCTGGGGCAGATCTACCGCCGCGGTTTCCTCGGCAAGGTCTACCCGCAGAAGGCCGCCGACCACCTGCTGATCGCCGCCCGCGCAGGCCAGGCCAGCGCCGACATGGCCCTGGCCCAGCTCTGGTCGCAAGGCCGCGGCGTGCAGCCCAACCGCGTCAACGCCTACGTCTTCGGCACCCTGGCGCAGCGCCAGCAGATACCCCAGGCCGGCGACCTGATGAGCGAACTGCAACCGCAGCTGCAGCCGGCCGAACTGAGCCAGGCGCAGCAGCTGCTCAAGCGCGAGGAACAGGCCCGCGGCGCCAACTGGCAGGCCACCGTCAGCCTCATGCAGAACGAACAGGAACAAGAAAGCCTATGAAGCGCCCCGACCCGACCTCCGCCCCGCTGTTCCAACCGATCCGCCTGGCCCGCGCCATCCGCCGCGCCCGGCTGTTCCCGGCGATGCTCGGCGCCGGCATGAGCCTGGCCGGCACCCTGTTCGCCGCCGGCGCCTGGGCCGACGACACGCCGCCGAAGAACTACGGCATCGACATCAAGATCACCGCCGAATCCGAGGACGACCGCGACCTGGGCACCGCCCACGGCGGCGACCTCAACGGCATCGGCATCGACCTGCGGCCCTGGGCCTTCGGCCAGTGGGGCCAGTGGAGCGCCTACGTGATGGGCCAGGCGGTGGCCGCCACCGACACCATCCAGACCGACACCCTGCAGTCCGACGAAGTCGACGCCAGCGGCCGCGACAGCAGCGACAACAAGCGCGAGCCGGACGACGCCTATCTCGCCCTGCGCGAGTTCTGGGTGGACTACGCCGGCCTCACCCAGTACCCCGGCGAGCACCTGCGCTTCGGCCGCCAGCGCCTGCGCGACGACAGCGGCATGTGGCAGGACACCAACATCGAGGCGCTGAACTGGACCTTCGACACCACCCTGCTGCGCGCCCACCTGGGCGCCGCCCAGCGCTTCTCCGAGTACCGCACCGACATCACCGACCTGGCGCCGGAAGACGAGGACCGCACCCACGTCTTCGGCGACATCTCCACGCAGTGGGCGCCGCACCACTGGGTGGGCCTGCGCCTGCACCACGCCGATGACAGCGGCAGCCTACCGGACCCGGGCGAAACCATCGACTCGCTGGACAAGCGCTCCACCGGCGACCTCACCTGGGTCGGCATCGAGGCCAACGGCGATGGCTACAACTACCGCTCGCAGATGCCGCTGAACTACTGGGCCAGCGCCACCTGGCTGAGCGGCAACCGCGACCGCCTGACCAGCGCCGCGGTGGACGGCGAGCGCGTGGCCACCGGCAAGCAGAGCGGCGACGTCAACGCCTACGGCGTCGACCTGGGCCTGCGCTGGAACATCGACGAGCAGTGGCGCGCCGGCGTCGGCTACGCCCGCGGCAGCGGCGGCGGCCACGACGGCGAGGACCAGTACGAGCAGACCGGCCTGCAGAGCAACCGCTCCAACTTCACCGGCACCCGCGCCCGCGTGCACCGCTTCGGCGAGGCCTTCCGCGGCGAACTCTCCAACCTGCAGGACGCCACCCTGTTCGGCGCCTGGCAGCTGCGCGACGACTACGACGCCAGCGTGGTGTACCACAAGTTCTGGCGCGTGGACGGCGACTCGGACATCGGCAACAGCGGCATCACCGCGCCCCTGGAGAACAACTCCAAGGACATCGGCCAGGAAGTCGACCTGGTGGTCACCAAGTACTTCAAGCAGGGCCTGCTGCCCGCCTCGATGAGCCAGTACATCGACGAGCCCTCGGCCCTGGTGCGCTTCCGCGGCGGCGTGTTCAAGCCCGGCGACGCCTACGGCAGCCACGTCGACTCGACGATGCACCACGCCTTCGTCGATTTCATCTGGCGCTTCTGAGGATCAGGGCGATGCGAGCTGGCAGTCACTGGTTCCCCGCATTCGCGGGGATGACGGAAAACCCCTCCCGCGTGCGAACGGGCACGGGGAGCGTGGGGGTTCGCATCCCCCGCCCGGCGACCGTCACTCCCGCGCACGCGGGGGCCCAGCGCCTTCCGGCTCCACGCCCACAGGGAGAACCCACCATGAACCGCCATCCGCTACCCCTGGCCGCCCTGCTGCTCGGTGGCCTGCTGGTCGCCACGGGCCCCGCCTGGGCCTCGACCCCGGCGGCCAACGCCAAGGACACCGACGCCAGCGAGCAGCCCTCGCCGGCCAACCAGCCCGGCCACGTCCAGGGCCTCAAGGAAACCGGCAACTACACGGTCACCGCGCTGCCCGAGGGCCCGCTGCACCTGGACCCGCCGAAGCTGCCCGACCTCTCCGGCTACACCGCCGAGGCGGTGGCGAAGAAGATCGTGCGCAAGCCCGGCGGCAAGGCAGTGGTGCAACGCATGGTGCAGCAGCAACCGCTGAAGGAATTCACCGGCGGGCAGAACCGCCTGGCCGAGTGGGTCAAGCGCCAGCGGCAGATGCCCCAGGCCATCTTCATCGAGGGCGGCTACGTCAACCTCGCGCAGCTGGCCGGCAAGCTCGGCAAGGCGCTGGAGCAGGTCGAGCCCGGCGTGTTCGTCGCCCGCCTGCCCATCGTGGTCAGCCAGGGCGCGACCCTGGAGATCGACGGCAAGGTCAGGGAACTGCGCCTGTCCCAGGACCGCGGCGCCTTCCTGGTCAACGACGGCAAGCTGTTCGTGCGCGATACCAAGGTCACCGCCTGGAACGAAGCCCGCGGCGAGCCGGCCTGGTTCAAGAGCCCCAACGAGTTCCGCCCGTTCCTGGTGTCCTGGGGCGGCGCCGAGGCCTACCTGGTCGACAGCACCTTCACCAGTTTCGGCTACAACGCCTCCAAGGCCTACGGCATCTCCATCTCGCAGTACAGCCCGGGCATGGACAAGACCATGAAGCGTCCGCGGCCCAAGGGCTGGGTGATCGGCTCGACCTTCGTCGACAACTGGTACGGCTTCTACTGCTACGAGGCCGACGACCTGGTGGTGCGCGGCAACACCTACCGCGACAACGTCATCTACGGCATCGACCCCCACGACCGCTCGCACCGCCTGATCATCGCCGAGAACACCGTGTACGGGACGAAGAAGAAGCACGGCATCATCGTCTCGCGCGAGGTCAACGACAGCTGGATCTTCCGCAACAAGACCTACGACAACCACCTCTCCGGGATCGTCCTGGACCGTAACTCCGAACGCAACCTGGTGGCCTACAACGAGGTGTACCGCAACCACTCCGACGGCATCACCCTGTACGAGAGCGGCGACAACCTGATCTACGGCAACCAGGTGCTGGGCAACCGGCGCCACGGCATCCGCATCCGCAACAGCGTGAACATCCGCCTGTACGAGAACCTCGCCGCCGGCAACAAGCTGATCGGCGTGTACGGGCACATCAAGGACCTGTCCAACACCGACCGCAACATCGACCTCGACCCCTTCGACACCAAGGTGTCGCTCATCGTGGTCGGCGGCAAGCTGGTGGGCAACGGCTCAGGTCCCTTGTCGGTGGATTCGCCGCTGTCGCTGGAACTCTACAAGGTGGCCATGCTCGGCCCGACCAAATCCTCCGGCATCAGCTTCAACGGCGTGCTCGGCGAGAAGCAGGACCAGATCCTCGACCTGCTCGTGCGCCAGCAGCGCGCCGTGCTGATCGACCCCGTGGAAAGCCAGGCCGAACTGCAGAATTGAGGACCCGTACCATGACCATCCGCCCCCATCGTCTGCTGCGCCTGTCGAGCCTCGCCGCCGGCCTGCTGCTGGCCCACGGTATTCTTGCTGCGGGCGCCGCCGACGCCGGCGCGCCGACCTACAGCGCCCTGCCCGCCGCCGGCCTGTGCCCGGCCGCGGCCGACGACAAGGCCTACAACACCAAGTACCTGGGCTTCTTCACCCACCTGGTGCCGGCCCAGGAAGACTGGCTGTTCCGCACCACCTACGACCTGCGCACCGACTTCGGCACCACGCCCGAGGGCTGGCGCGAACTCAAGGCGCTGCGTGAGGCACTGGAGCGCCGCGGCGTCGAGCTGATGGTGGTCTACCAGCCCACCCGCGGGCTGATCAACCGCGAGAAGCTCAGCCCCGAGGAGAAGGCCTCGTTCGACTACGAACTGGCGAAGAAGAACTACCTGGCGACCATCGCCAAGTTCCGCGAGGCCGGCATCTACACCCCGGACTTCTCGCCGCTGTTCGACGAGAAGGAAGCCCACCCCTACTACTTCAAGGGCGACCACCACTGGACGCCCTACGGCGCCATGCGCAGCGCGAAGATCGCCGCCGAGACGCTGAAGCAGATGCCCGCCTATGCGGACATCCCGAAGAAGGAATTCGAAAGCAAGCGCGTCGGCCTGCTGTCCAAGCTCGGCACCTTCCACAAGGCCGCCGCGCAACTGTGCGGCAGCAGCTACGCGCCGCAGTACGTCGACCGCTTCGAGACCGAGCCGGTGGGCGACAGCGGCGGCGGCGACCTGTTCGGCGACGGCGGCGACCCGCAGGTGGCGGTGGTCGGCACCTCCAACAGCGGCCCGGCGTACAACTTCGTCGGCTTCCTGGAGCAGTACGGCAAGGTCGACATCCTCAACAACGCCGTCTCCGGCGGCGGCTTCGACAGCTCGCTGCTGGCCTACCTGACCAGCAAGGAATTCCACGACAAGCCGCCGAAGATCCTGGTCTGGGAATTCGCCACCCACTACGACATGGCGCAGAAGAGCTTCTACCGCCAGGCCATGCCCCTGGTGGCCAACGGCTGCGCCGACCAGAAGGCCGTGCTCAGCCGCAAGGTCAAGCTGCACGCCGGGCGCAACGAGGTGCTGCTCAACAGCGCGGCGCTGCCGATCCGCAGCGGCAGCTACACCGCCGACGTCACCTACAGCGACCCGGGCATCCACGAGCTGAAGAACACCGTCTGGTACATGAACGGCCGCCGCGAGCAGCTGAAGATCGAGCAGTCCAAGGCCGTCGACACCGGCGGGCGCTACGTCTTCGAACTGCGCAACGACGAGGACTGGCCGGACCAGCAGTTCCTCTCCCTGGAGATCGAGGCGCCGGACGACATGCCGGCCGGCCTCGAGGTCGAGGCGAAGCTGTGCCAGACCCCGCAGATCAAGGCCACCGCCAGTACCGTGGCCGGGAGGTAATCCATGTCCATCCAGCGACTTTCCCGCAACAAGGGCCTGCGCCTGCTGTGGCCGGCCATGGCCCTGAGCAGCCTCGCAGCCCTCTACGGGCAGAGCAGCCAGGCCGCCGACCTGGTGCCGCCGCCGGGCTACTTCGCCGCGGTCGGCGAGCGCAAGGGCGACGCCGACAGCTGCCCGGCAGTGCCCACGCCCTACACCGGCTCGCTGCAGTTCACCAGCAAGTACGAGGGCTCCGACTCGGCGCGCGCCACCCTCAACGTGGCCGCCGAAGGCAAGTTCCGCGCGCAGATCAAGGACATCACCGACATGGAGCGCGGCACCACCAAGCTGATCACCCAATACATGCGCAGCGGCCACAAGGGCGACCTGGACTGCGCGCTGAACTGGCTGACCACCTGGGCCCGGGCCGACGCCCTGGAAAGCGCCGACTTCAACCACACCGGCAAGTCCATGCGCAAATGGGCCCTGGGCAGCCTGTCCTCGTCCTACCTGCGCCTGAAGTTCTCCAGCAGCCGCCCGCTGGCGGCCTACCCGCAGCAGGCGGCGCAGATCGAACAGTGGTTCGGCAAGCTCGGCACCCAGGTGGTCAGCGACTGGAGCAACCTGCCGCTGAAGAAGATCAACAACCACAGCTACTGGGCGGCCTGGTCGGTGATGTCCACCGCCGTGGTGACCAACCGCCGCGACCTGTTCGACTGGTCGGTGCGCGAATTCAAGGTGGCGGCCAGCCAGGTCGACGCCCAGGGCTACCTGCCCAACGAACTCAAGCGCCGCCAGCGCGCCCTGTCCTACCACAACTACAGCCTGCCGCCGCTGGCGATGATCGCCGCCTTCGCCCAGGTCAACGGCGTGGACCTGCGTCAGGAGAACAACGGTGCCCTGCAGCGCCTGGCCGAAAGGGTGATGCAGGGGGTGGACGACCAGCAGGACTTCGACCGCCGGACCGGCAACGACCAGGACATGAGCGACCTGAAGGAAAACAGCAAGTTCGCCTGGCTGGAGCCCTACTGCGCGCTCTACAGCTGCGCGCCGAAGACACAGGACTGGCGCAGGAAGATGGAGCCGTTCAACAGCTTCCGCCTCGGCGGGGATGTGACCAAGGTGTTCAACCGCGGCAACGGCGGGAGCTGATGCGCTCAATGGGAGTGGGGGGCAGGCCGGCACGTGCCGGCTGACACAACGGTTTCCACCTGCACCGAACAGTCCCCTCTCCCTTCAGGGAGAGGGTTAGGGAGAGGGCAAGAACCTCCCCGCAAGACCGAAACACCCGGCTGAACCCCGCAACGAAGACGGGCCCAGCCACCCCCGACCCAAGCGCACAAGACGCCGGGCGGGCGCACCACCTTAGCGACAAAACGGGGAGGAACTGGCGGGTGACACCGGCCTTTTCCTTGCGCGCCACGCGGCGCCGGAAGGGCTGGAGCCACCCTGGGTACGAAGCTCCAGAGCGAGACGGGCAATGGTCTTTTCTTCCAACGTGTTCCTGTTCCTGTTCCTGCCGATCTTCCTCGGCCTGTACTACCTGAGCGGGAACCGCTACCGCAACCTGCTGTTGCTGGTGGCCAGCTACGTCTTCTACGCCTGGTGGCGGGTGGACTTCCTCGCCCTGTTCGCCGGCGTGACCCTGTTCAACTACTGGATCGGCCTGCGCATCGGCGCCGCCGGCGTGCGCACCCTGGCGGCCAAACGCTGGCTGATCCTCGGCGTGGTGGTCGACCTGGCCGTGCTGGGCTACTTCAAGTACGCCAACTTCGGCGTCGACAGCCTCAACCAGATCATCACCTCGTTCGGCATGCAGCCCTTCGTGCTGACGCACATCCTGCTGCCCATCGGCATCAGCTTCTACACCTTCGAGTCGATCAGCTACATCATCGACGTGTACCGCGGCGACACCCCGGCCACGCGCAACCTCATCGACTTCGCGGCCTTCGTGGCGATCTTCCCGCACCTGATCGCCGGCCCCGTGCTGCGCTTCCGCGACCTGGTGGACCAGTTCAACCACCGCACCCACACCCTGGACAAGTTCGCCGAAGGCTGCACCCGCTTCATGCAGGGCTTCGTCAAGAAGGTGTTCATCGCCGACACCCTGGCGGCCCTGGCCGACCACTGCTTCGCCCTGCAGGACCCGACCACCGGCGACGCCTGGCTGGGCGCCCTGGCCTACACCGCGCAGCTGTACTTCGACTTCTCCGGCTACAGCGACATGGCCATCGGCCTGGGCCTGATGATGGGCTTCCGCTTCATGGAGAACTTCAACCAGCCCTACATCAGCCAGTCGATCACCGAGTTCTGGCGGCGCTGGCACATCAGCCTGTCCACCTGGCTGCGCGACTACCTGTACATCAGCCTGGGCGGCAACCGCGGCAGCACCTTCCAGACCTACCGCAACCTGATCCTGACTATGCTCCTGGGCGGCCTGTGGCACGGCGCCAACGTCACCTACATCATCTGGGGCGCCTGGCACGGCGTATGGCTGGCCATCGAGCGCGCCCTGGGCGCGAACGCCGCGCCGCGGGTGCTCAACCCGCTGAAATGGGCCTTCACTTTCCTGCTGGTGATCGTCGGCTGGGTGATCTTCCGCGCCGAGAACCTGCACGTGGCCTGGCGCATGTACGAAGCCATGTTCAGCTTCGGCGACTGGAGCCTGTCCGAGCAGAGCCGCGCCAGCCTCACCGGCCTGCAGGTGGGCACCCTGGTGGTGGCCTACGTGGTGCTGGCCGTCTTCGGCCTGCGCCAGTTCTACAACCAGCCGTTGCAGAGCAAGGCGCCCAAGGCCGCGGCCAAGACCGACGAAGTCGCCGCCGACGGCCCGGCCAGCGCCCAGCCGCGCAGCCCGCAGGACGCCGAGAACGACCCGGCGGCCATCGCCTACTCGCGCAGCGGCGCGGCGGTGTACCGCCCGCACTGGCTCACCCAGCTGCCCGTGCTGGCCACCCGCGCGGCCCTGCTGGCGCTGTTCGCCGCCTCGGTGCTGAAGCTCTCGGCGCAGAGCTACTCGCCCTTCCTCTACTTCCAGTTCTGAGCGAGGCAGGACCATGCAACCGACACTCTCTAAATCCATGCAATACGCCTACGTCGCCGCCTTCGGCGGGATACTGCTGGGCCTGGCCGGCTGGTCGCTGAAGGCCTTCCCCAGCTTCGCCGCCGCCGAGGGCACCACGGTGCTCAACGGCAAGCTGGCCCACGCCTTCGAAGGCCACTACGACGACCAGTTCCCCATCAAGCGTCTGGGCACCAACCTCTGGGCCGCGCTGGACTACGCCCTGTTCGACGAAGGCCGCCCGGGCGTGGTGATCGGCAAGGACGGCTGGCTGTACACCGACGAAGAATTCAAGCCGGCGCCCAGCCAGACCCAGCTGGACGACAACTGGGCCCTGGTGCGCGGCGTGCAGCAGGAGCTGGAGCGCCGCGGCGTGAAGCTGGTGCTGGCGATCATCCCGGCCAAGGCGCGCATCTACCCCGAGTACATCGGCAAGGAACAGCCGGCCCAGTTGCACGTCGGCCTCTACGACGAGTTCCTGCAGCGCGCGCGCCAGGCCGGCATGGCCGCGCCCAAGCTGCTGGACACCCTGGAGCAGGCCAAGGACAACGGCCAGGTGTTCCTGCGCACCGACACCCACTGGACGCCGCTGGGCGCCGAGGCCGTGGCCCAGCGCCTGGCCCAGAGCATCCGCGAGGGGCAGAACCTCGACCTGCCGCAGCAGACCTTCATCACCGACGCCAGCAAGGCCACGCCGCACAAGGGCGACCTGCTGACCTTCCTGCCCCTGGACCCGCTGTTCAGCGACCTGCTGCCGGCGCCGGACCAGTTGCAGGCGCGCCAGACCCACCCGGCCGAGGACAACGCCGCGGCCGGCGGCGACCTGTTCGGCGACAGCGCCGAGCCGCAGGTGGCCCTGGTCGGCACCAGCTACAGCGCCAACCCGCACTGGAACTTCGCCGGCGCCCTCAAGCAGGCGCTGTCCACCGACCTGATCAACTACGCCAAGGAAGGCAAGGGCCCCCTCGAACCCATGCTCGAACTGCTCAAGGACCCGGGCTTCCAGCAGAAGCCGCCGCGCCTGCTGGTGTGGGAATTCCCCGAACGCTACCTGCCGATGCACAGCGACCTCAGCCAGTTCGATGCCGACTGGCTGGCCCAGCTGCGCGCGGCCGGCAACCGTGACGAACGCCTGGCGGCCAACCCGCCGGGCCTGACCGCGGCGCACTGAGCGCCACGCCAAGGGCGCCAGCGCGCCCCATGAAAAAGTGAAGACGGAGGTACACCCCATGACTCGTTCCAAGACCCTCGGCTGGAAATCCCCCGCCCTGGCACTGGCCCTGGGCCTGGCCGCCTTCGGCGCCCACGCCGGCGAAGCCGCGCTCTACGGCCCGCAGGCGCCCAAGGGTTCGGCCTTCGTGCGGGCCTACAACGCCGGCAACAGCGAACTCTCGGTGAGCGTCGGCAACGCCCAGCTCAACGACGTATCGCCCCTGGGCTCCAGCGACTTCAAGTTCCTCCCGCCGGGCAACTACACCGCCAAGGTCGGCAGCCAGAGCCTGCCGGTGAAACTCGACCCGGACGCCTACTACACCCTGGTCAGCCAGCCCGGCGGCCAGCCCAGGCTGGTGCCCGAGCCGCCCTTCAAGAACAAGCAGAAGGCCCTGGTGCGGGTGCAGAACCTCAGCGGCCAGGCGCTGACCCTGAAGACCGCCGACGGCAAGACCGAAGTGGTCGGCAACGTCGCCCCGCAAAGCCACGGCGACCGCGAGATCAACCCGGTGAAGGTGAACCTGGCGCTGTTCGAGGGCGGCAAGAAGGTCAGCGACCTCAAGCCCGTCACCCTGGAACGCGGCGAGGTGGTGTGCCTGTACGTCACTGGCGAGGGCGGCAAGCTGTCGCCGGTGTGGGTCAAGCGGCCGGTGAAGGCGGACTGAGTTAGATGGCGATGACGTGCCGACGTGAAGCCCGCCCCCTCTCCCTAACCCTCTCCCTGAAGGGAGAGGGGACCGTTCGGCATCAAGCGCAACCCTGGCGCTCGCCGGCAGTGAAGGAGCGGCCGGTTGGCACAGTCCTCGCCGATCGCACGGATAGCCCCCTCTCCCTTCAGGGAGAGGGGGCCGTTCGGCATCAGGCGCAACCCTGGCGCTCGCCGGCAGTGAAGGAGCAGCCGGTTGGCACAGTCCTCGCCGATTGCACGGATAGCCCCCTCTCCCTTCAGGGAGAGGGCTGGGGAGAGGGGCTCTTACCCCCCACACCCAATCACCAAAACGAACACCACAAAAAGACCGGCCACACCGGCAGAAAAAACCAGCGAGCTGCCAAGACGGCCCGCACGGAGAGGTCACCCGAAACGGTAACGGCGCCCAGCGCCCCACAGAACGCATGAACGCTTTAAGGAGAAACCCCACATGATTCCCGTCATTCTTTCCGGTGGTAGCGGCTCGCGACTCTGGCCCCTTTCCCGCAAGCTGTATCCCAAGCAGTTCCTGGCCCTGGCCGGCGAGCACACGCTGTTCCAGCAGACCCTCGAGCGTCTGGCCTTCGAAGGCATGGAGCCGCCGCTGGTGGTGAGCAACAAGGAACACCGCTTCATCCTCCAGGAACAGCTCGAACAACTGAAACTCAAGACCCAGGGCATCCTGCTCGAACCCTTCGGCCGCAACACCGCCCCGGCCGTGGCCATCGCCGCCATGAAGCTGGTCGCCGAGGGCCGCGACGAACTGCTGCTGGTGCTGCCGGCCGACCACGTGCTGGAAGACCCGCGCGCCTTCCAGCGCGCCCTGGCCCTGGCCACCGTGGCCGCCGAGAAGGGCGAGATGGTGCTCTTCGGCGTACCCGCCAGCCGCCCGGAAACCGGCTACGGCTACATCCGCGCCAACGCCGACGACAAGCTGCCCGGCGGCGTCTCGCGGGTCGAGCGCTTCATCGAGAAACCCGACGAGGCCCGCGCCCGCCAGTTCGTCGAGGAAGGCGGGCACTACTGGAACAGCGGCATGTTCCTGTTCCGCGCCAGCCGCTTCCTGGAAGAACTCAAGCGCCACGATGCCGACATCTACGACACCTGCCTGCTGGCCCTGGAACGCAGCCAGCACGAGGGCGAGGTGGTCAACATCGACCCGGCCACCTTCGAGTGCTGCCCGGACAACTCCATCGACTACGCGGTGATGGAAAAGACCCAGCGCGCCTGCGTGGTGCCCCTGGCCGCCGGCTGGAACGACGTCGGCAGCTGGTCGTCGATCTGGGAAGTGCACGACAAGGACGCCAACGGCAACGTCACCAAGGGCGACGTGCTGGTGCACGACAGCCGCAACTGCCTGGTGCACGGCAACGGCAAGCTGGTCTCGGTGGTCGGCCTGGACGACATCGTCGTGGTGGAAACCAAGGACGCCATGATGATCGCCCACCGCGACCGCGTGCAGGACGTGAAGAAGGTGGTCAACGAACTGGACGCCGCCGGCCGCAGCGAAACCCAGAACCACTGCGCCGTGTACCGCCCCTGGGGCAGCTACGACTCGGTGGACATGGGCGGCCGCTTCCAGGTCAAGCACATCACCGTCAAGCCCGGCGCGCAGCTCTCGCTGCAGATGCACCACCACCGCGCCGAGCACTGGATCGTGGTCAGCGGCACCGCCCAGGTGACCTGCGACGACAAGGTGTTCCTGCTCACCGAGAACCAGTCCACCTACATCCCCATCGCCTCGGTGCACCGCCTGGCCAACCCCGGCAAGATCCCGCTGGAAATCATCGAAGTGCAGTCCGGCAGCTACCTGGGCGAAGACGACATCGAACGTCTGGAGGACGTCTACGGTCGAACCGAAGAGAGCGGCATCCGCGCACAGGTAGCCGCTCGCTAGTTGAAGGACGGCGTCTCCCCCATCGATGCCAATCACCCCCAGGCCTTGTGCCTGGGGGTTTTTCTTTGTGCGCGGGGCCCCCCGGAGGGTATAACGCCAACGGTTCCCGGGAAGCACGGACGTAGGACCTTGTCCGCGATAGCCGGGCGTATCGGCGCGGATCGCGGATAAGATCCGCTACGCCGCCCCACCCACGTCATTCCCATGTAGGAGCGCGCCCTGCGCGCGAATCGCGGGCAGGGCCCGCTCCTACAGGTTGCCTGGAGACATGGCATTCCTAACCGTAGGACCTTGTCCGCGATAGCCGGACATACCGGCACGATTCGCGGATGAGATCCGCTACGCAACCCCACCCGCGCCATTCCCCTGTAGGAGCGCGCCCTGCGCGCGAAATCGCGGGCAGGGCCCGCTCCTACAGGTTGCCGGGGAGCACGGTATTCCTCCTCCCCCGTAGGAGCGGACCTTGTCCGCGATAGCTGGACGTCCCGGCGCGGATCGCGGACAGGACCCGCTACGCCGCCCCACACGCGCCATTCCCCTGTAGGAGCGCGCCCTGCGCGCGAATCGCGGGCAGGGCCCGCGCCTACAGGTATCAGCCTTCGAGCAGTTCCACGCTCTCCGGCGCGCGGCGCATCAGTACACGGCCGTGGCGGATGGAATACAGCGCCTTGGTCTGCTGGCGCACCGCCTCGTAGTCGCTGTCCACGCCCAGCACCAGCAGGTTGGCCGGGCGGCCGGCGGCGATGCCGTAACGCTCGCCCAGGTTCAGCGCGCGGGCGCTGTTGTCGGTGACCAGGTCGAGGCTGCGCTGCAGGTCCTCGAAGCCCATCATGTGGCAGATGTGCAGGCCGGCGTCGAGCACGCGCAGGATGTTGCCGTTGCCCAGCGGGTACCACGGGTCCTTGATCGAATCCTGGCCGAAGCACACGTTCATCCCGGCGCGGTCGATCTCGGCCACGCGGGTCACGCCGCGGCGTTTCGGGAAGCTGTCGAAGCGGCCCTGCAGGTGGATGCTCTCGGTCGGGCAGGAGACGAAGCTGATGCCCGAACGCTTGAGCAGGCGGAACAGCTTCGAGCAATAGGCATTGTCGTAGGAGCCCATGGCCGTGGTATGGCTGGCAGTGACGCGCGCCCCCATGCCGCGCACCCGCGCCTCTTCGGCCAGTACTTCGAGGAAGCGCGAATTGGGATCGTCGGTCTCGTCGCAGTGCACGTCCACCAGACAGCCAGTGCGCTCGGCCAGGTCCATGAGGAACTTGATCGAACTGACGCCCTGCTCGCGGGTGTTCTCGAAATGCGGGATGCCACCGACCACGTCCGCGCCCAGGCGGATCGCCTCTTCCATCAGCCCGCGGCCGCCCTCGTAGGACTCGATGCCCTCCTGCGGGAAGGCGACGATCTGCAGGTCCACCAGGTGCTTCGCCTCTTCCTTCACCTCCAGCATGGCCTTGAGCGCGGCCAGCGTGGGATCGGTGACGTCCACGTGGGTGCGCACGTGCTGGATGCCGTGGGCGGCCAGCATGCGGATGGTGGTGTGGGCGCGGGCCTTGGTGTCTTCGTGCGTGATGGTTTCCTTGCGCTGCGCCCAGCGCTCGATGCCCTCGAACAGGGTGCCGCTCATGTTCCACTGCGGCTCGCCGGCGGTGAGGGTGGCGTCGAGGTGGATATGCGGCTCCACCAGCGGCGCGATCACCAGTTGCCCGGCGGCGTCGAGGTCATCGCCGGTGGCGGCGACGCTGGCCGCCTGGGGCAGCACCTCGGCGATGGTCTCGCCCGCGCAGCGGATGGTGAACAGGCCGGTTTGCTTGCGCAGCTTGGCGTTGACGATCTTCATTGGGTTGGCTCCTCAGGCTGGGCGCTGCGCGGATGCCGAATGCGCAGCGCCATGAATGGGTTCAGGCGCGCGGCTCGGCCACGCCGGCGCGGGCGCGGGCGATCTCGCCGAGCACGATGTAGCAGGCCGCCGAGGCGCCGATGCCCACCAGCGGGGCTATCCACGGCGAGGCATAGGCCAGCGCCGCGCCCACGGCATAGGACAGCAGCCCGGCGACGTTGAACGCCGGGATGTGCGGGCCGACCAGCGCCGGGTAGTTGCCGCGGTGGCGGTGCCAGAAGTCGGCCATGATCACCCCGCCCAGCGGCGGGATGATCGAGCCCAGCAGCACCAGGAAGGGAATCAGCCACTCGTACATGCCGCCGATGGCCAGGACGATGCCCACGCCCGCGGCGAGCAGCGTCATGCTGCGCCGGCGCTCGCTGCGCACCAGGTGGCAGGCGGCGGCGGAGACGTTGTAGATGGTCGGGCCCTGGATGGTCCACAGGTTCAGGCAGAGCATGATCACCGCGGCGAACGACAGGCCCTGCAGGACCATGACTTCGACGATGTCGGCGTTCTGGTAGACGATGGCGCACCAGGCCCCGGCGACGATCATCAGGCCGTTGCCGACGAGGAAGCTGATGACGCTGGCGGCCACGGCGATGCGCCCGCTGCGCGCCATGCGCGTCCAGTTGGTGGCCTGGGTGGCGCCGCTGGCGAAGGTGCCGAAGACCATGGTCACGGCGGCCGAGAAGGTCATGCCGGTGCTCGGCTGCACCGCCAGCAGCCCGGCCCAGCCGCCGGCCTGGCGGGTGGCGATGACCATGGAGGCCACCAGCAGCACGAACATCAGCGGCACCGACACCCGCGACAGCAGGTCCAGGCCCTTGAAGCCGATGATCGCGGTGATGCTGAAGCCCAGGCCGAACAGCACCATCAGCGGGATGGTCAGCCAGCCCGGCAGGGCCAGCATCTTCACCAGCACGATGGCCACGGTGGCGGTGCCCCAGGCGTACCAGCCCAGCTCGGCGAAGCCGAGGAGGAAGTCCGACAGCTTGCTGCCGCGCTCGCCGAAGCAGAAGCGCCCCATGAGCACGGTGTTCAGCCCGCTGCGCGAGGCGATCAGGCCCAGGGCGGCGGCGTAGACGGCCAGCAGCGTGTTGCCGACGACGGCGACCCAGAGCATGTCGACGAAGTCGAAGGCCATGCCGATCTTGCCGCCGGCGAACATGGTGCCGGTGAAGAAGGTGAAGCTGAACAGGACCATGGCAATGGGCAGCAGCCCTTTGCGCCCTTCCCTGGGCGTGGCGCTCAGGGGGAATTCACTGGGGGAACTCATGGATGTCTCCGCGAGGTGGGTTGGATGTCTGTCGGCCTGGAGCAAGGAGCGGGCCGGAAAAGCCGACGGGTAACGACGCGGAAACCTTTGAGCATGACGAACATCGATGAATGTTCAGAATGCACACTTCCCAGGGGAAATATGCCGCCGCGTGCCTGCTCAAATGTGCATTATGCGGATTCCGCAGATGCAGCGCAGCGTCCGACGCACCAGATTCGAGCACAATCTTGACCCAGGTCGTGGCCATCCGTCGAAGTCGTTCCAGAAGCGACGGATTTGCTAGGCTGCTGCCCCAGGCCCATCCCGGACGCATCCATGTTCTTCGGCATCCTCCTCATCGTTACCTGGATCATCCTGCTGCTGCGCTACCCCGCCCGCGCGCTGCCGATCTCGGCCGCGGCCCTGGTCGGCCTGGGCCTGGTGATGGCCCTGGCGATCTGGCAGGACAGCCTCGACCAGCGCCGCCTGGAGCGCCTGGAACTGCGCATCCGCTACGCGCCGACGCTGTGCCCGGCCGACCGACCGCTGCGCGTCGACCTGAAGAACGGCAGCGACGCGCCGCTGCTGGAACTGCGCTGGAAGGTCGCCGCCTACCGCCCCGGCGACACCACCGACCTGGCCGAGAACCTCTACGAGGCGCCGCGCTACCGCGGCCCCGGCGCGCTGCTCGGCGGCGATGCCTGGAGCGACTGCCTGCCGCTGCCGGCGCTGCGCCCGGGCTACCGCGCCAGCACCCTGGAGTTCCGCGCCGAGCGCATCGAAGGGCGCTTCGGCGACTGAGTTCACCCGCGCGGCGCAATCGGCTAGGGTAGGCGCCGAACACCCACGCGCCCACGCCAAGGAAAGCCGCCATGCCCCAACCCGTCGCCCTCATCACCGGCTGCTCCAGCGGCATCGGCCGCGCCCTGGCCGAGGCCTTCCAGGGCGCCGGCTACAGCGTCTGGGCCACCGCCCGGCGCGACGAAGACGTGGCCGCCCTGGGCCAGGCCGGTTTCCGCGGCGTGCGGCTGGACGTCGACGACGGCGCCGCCATCGCCCGCCTGGCCGAGCAGCTGCAGCGCGAGGCCGGCGGCCTGGACGTGCTGGTCAACAACGCCGGCTACGGCGCCATGGGCCCGCTGCTGGACGGCGGCGCCGAAGCCCTGCGCCGGCAGTTCGAGACCAACGTCTTCGCCGTGGTCGAGCTGACCCGTGCCTGCTTCGGGCTGCTGCGCGAACGCCGTGGGCTGGTGGTGAACATCGGCAGCGTCTCCGGCGTGCTGGTCACCCCCTTCGCCGGCGCCTACTGCGCCTCCAAGGCCGCGCTGCACGCGCTCAACGAGGCGCTGCGCCTGGAGCTGGCGCCCTTCGGCATCGGGGTGCTGGAGGTGCAGCCCGGCGCCATCGCCTCCAGCTTCGGCGCCAACGCCGGGCGCACCTGGCAGGCGCTGGTGGACGACCGCTCGCCCTGGTGGCCGCTGCGCGAGTTCATCCGCGCCCGCGCCGGCGCCTCCCAGGACAAACCCACCCCGGCCGCCGAACTGGCCCGCCAGTTGCTCGCCGCCGTGCAGCGCCAGCCACGCCCGCGCCTGCTGCGCGTCGGCCACGGCAGCCGCGCCTTGCCGCTGCTGGCCCGCTGGCTGCCCAGCGGCCTGCTGGACAAGGCCCTGAAGAAACGCTTCGGCCTGGACGGGAGCCTCTAGCCATGCCCATCCGCACCCGCTACTACGCCCTCGCCGGCATCCTCGTCGCCATGGTCCTCAACGTGCTGCTGCGCACCCTGCTGCGCTACGGCCTGGTGCCGGTGAACCTGCTGGTGGCGCTGGCCATCGGCGCCGGCATGGCGTTCTTCTTCGCCCGCCGCGTGGGGCGCCTGCCCAGCGTCGGCGAGCGCTGGCGCCTGCTCGGCTTCTACGCCGCCGGCCTGGCCCTGCTGTACCTGGCGCTGGTGGCCCTGGCCGCCTGGCGCAACCCGCCGAGCCACGCCGCGCTGCTGCTGTACCTGGTGAATTACCTGGTCTACCCGCTGGCCGCCTGGTGGTTCTTCCGCCCGCCGGTGCAGGCGCGCTTCCTGCCCCGCTGATCGCCGCGGGGCGTCTTCACGCTTTTTTCACAATCTTTTCATCCGGGCTTTATCGCCCGCCGCCTACTGTCTGCGCTCCGCCAGCCAGGAGGCCCCCATGCGCCCCGCCCTGCCCTTTTCCGTCCTGCGCCATTGTCTGCTCGCCCTCGCCCTGGTCACCGCAGCGGCCCATGCCGACGAGCGCCCCGCCGCCTGGGCGCAGCCGGTGGACAAGTCGTTCAACCTCTATCGCATGTCGCCCAGCCTCTACCGCAGCGCCCTGCCCGACGGCCAGGACCTGCCGCTGCTGCAACGGCTCGGCGTACACACGGTGCTGAGCTTCATCAAGGACGACGACAAGGCCTGGACCGGCGCCGCACCGCTGCAGATCCTCAGCTTCCCGACCCACGCCGACCGCGTCGACGACGCCGACGTCATCCGCGTGCTCAACCTGCTGCAGGCCGCCCAGCAACAGGGCCCGGTGCTGATGCACTGCAAGCACGGCAGCGACCGCACCGGGCTGTTCTCCGCCATGTACCGCACGGTGGTCCAGGGCTGGAGCAAGGAAGACGCGCTCAAGGAAATGCGCGAGGGCGGCTTCGGCAGCGCCGACGACATGGCCGACGCCATCCACTACGTGCAGAACGCCGACGTCGACGCCATCCGCCAGGCCATGGCCGAGGGCCGCTGCAGCCCCAGCCCGTTCAGCCTGTGCCACCTGCGCGGTCTGGTGGAGGTGCCGGTGGCCCCGGCGCCGGAGAGCGTCGCCCAGGCCCGCCCGGCCAGCTGAAAGCATTCACCCGCCTGCCCGCGGTGCGCTAGGCTGGAGCCTTTCCCCGCGACAGGCTTGCCATGACCTCCCCACGCTTCAGCGCCGTCACCCACACCCGCCTCATCGACCACGCCGGCCTGGATACCTTCTGCGCCGGCTACGACGGCTTCCTCCTCGACCTCTGGGGCGTGTTGATCGACGGCGCCGAGGCGTTCCCCGGCGCCCTCGCCTGGCTCCGCCGCCGCGCCGCCGAGGGCCGCCCGGTGTGGTTCCTCAGCAACGCCTCGCGCAGCGTCGTGGAAATGGCCGACACCCTGGAAAGCCTGGGCGTGCCGCGGGAGCTGTACGCGGGCATCACCACCTCCGGGCAACTGGCCATCGACGCCATCGAGCACGACACCCAGCTGCAGCGCGGCGGCATCTGCATCGCCGGCGTGGCCGACGCCCTGGGCACCTGGCCTGCGCACATCCGCGAGCGCTTCGGCACGGATATCCACAAGGCCACGCTGATCCTCGGCGTCGGCAGCTTCCCCCAGGACGAGCTGGAGGCGCGTTTCGAACCGCTGCGCCACGCGCTGGACCTGCCCTTCCTCTGCGCCAACCCGGACCGCGTGGTGGTCTCCGCCGGGCGCACGGTGTTCGGCGCCGGCCGCCTGGCCGAAGCCTTCGCCGAGGAAGGCGGCCAGGTGCGCTGGTTCGGCAAGCCGGACCCGGCGGCCTTCCGCATCGCCGAGCGGCAGCTGCAGGCGCGCGGGGCGCAGAACATCCTGTTCGTCGGCGACTCCCTGGTGACCGACGTGCCCGGCGCCCTGGCCGCGCGCATCGACACCCTCTGGCTGGCCGCCACCGGCATCCACCGCCAGGCCCTGGGCGTGCCCTTCAACGGCGAGCTGGACGCCGACAAGGTGCAGGCGCTGCTCGACGGCTACGCAGTCCGACCGCACTTCGCGGCGCCCGGGTTGGTCTGAAGTCAGGACGACAGCCGCGGGAAACCGCCCCATGCACGAACTCCTCGACCTGCTGCAATGGCCGGCGATGCTGGTCACGGTACTGGCCGCCTGGCTGGTCGGCTCCCGCGAGCGCCGGCGGCGCAAGCTCGGCTTCTGGACCTTCCTGGCCAGCAACGCCCTGTGGATAGCCTGGGGCCTGCCGGCCAAGGCCTACGCCCTGGTGCTGCTGCAACTGTGCCTGGCGGCGATGAATATTCGCGGCAGCTACAAGAACCGGCGCAAGGGGCGCGATGCCTGAGCTCCGGGTTCGAATCCGCAGCGGCCGGGGGCCAAGGTCAAACGGCGGATAACGCCGTAGGCGTTATGCGCCCTACGCAACACCCAGCCATGGCGTAGGGCGAATAACCGTTCGCGGTTATCCGCCGATACACCCAAGCCCATGCCCGGCTCCACGGTCAGGATCGGAGCCCCGTAGGATGGGTCGAGCGAAGCGATACCCATCGCCATGGCCACAGCGAGATCCGCTCCCGCGGGCAGGCACGGCTTCTCGTAGGAGCGAGCAAGAGCGCTTCGGGGCTCACCAACCCTTGAGCTGGTCCCAGCGCCAGTTGCGGAACTGGTAGATCAGCGTGCCCAGCAGGCCGTAGGCGGCGGCCATGCCGAGCAGCACCAGGATGCGGTCGGAAACCGCCGAGAGCGGCAGGTTCATCTGGTTCATCTCCACCACCGCGCGGATCGCCCAGGTGGAGGGGATGCCGTTGGCCAGCCACTGCACCCACTGCGGCATGGCCTGGGGCGGCCAGGTGAAGCCGGCCATGTAGAACAGCGGCAGGGTGATGAAGGTCATGGTCAGGTACACCGCCTCTTCCGAGGGCAGCAGCTCGGCGAGGAATTCGCTCAGGGCGATCACCGCCAGCAGGAAGGGCAGCACCAGGCCCATGAGCATGAAGAACGAGGCGGTCTGCCGGTAGCCCATGATCCACGGCCAGATCACGTAGAAGAGCATGGCCAGCACCGTCCAGATCAGCAGCTGCGCGGCGTAGCGGCCGAAGCGCGTGGACGGCGGCTGGCGCAGCGAGCGCGGGGTGCCGCCGCGCAGGTTGAGGTTCACCCGGGTGCAGGACAGCAGCAGGCTGTGCTGCAGGATCAGCGTCACCAGCCCCGGCAGGACGATGGCGGCGAAGCTGGTGCCGGGGTTGAACAGGTCGGTCAGCTGGCCCACCACCGGGCTCAGCAGCACCTCGGCCTGGCTCGCGCTGAAGCCGTTGTGCAGCAGCAGGTGGGCGTTGTAGCGCAGCGTCAGCTCGTTGTAGGTGGCGCTGATGTCCTGCTGGATCTGCCCGTTGGCCATGCGGTTGGTGGCGTCGCCGAAGATCGGCACGCTCACCGCCTCGCCGCGCAGCACGCGCTTTTCGAAGTCCACCGGGAGGATGACGATGCCGAACAGCCGGCGCCAGGCCAGGTCGTGCTGCGCCGTGGGCAGCTCGCTGTAGCTGCGCACGGCGATCTTGGGCGCGGCGTCGAGCAGGCGGATCAGCTCGCGGGAGGCGGCGCTGTGGTCCATGTCGATCACCGCCACCGGCAGGTCGTCCATGGTGCGGTGGGCGTAGGGCAAGGTGGTCAGCGCCACCGACAGCACGGTCAGCAGCCACAGCGGCTTGCCCAGCATGTTCTTCAGGGTCTGCCTGAGGACGCTCCAGAAGTTCTCCATGGCGCCTCCTCAGGCCGGGCTCAGGTCGAGGCGCCGGCGCAGGCGCAGCTTGGCGATCATGTAGGCCAGCAGCGGGTAGACCAGCAGCCGGCAGCAGGCGTACAGCCCGGACTCCGGCGGGGCCTGGCGCAGGAACTGGTCGAACAGGCCGTGCAGGGTGTGCGTCAGCGGCTCGGCCAGGCTGATGAAGCGGGCGATCTCGGGCATCGCCAGGTCCGGCAGCAGCACCCCGGAATAGGTCTGCGCCACGCCGATCAGCAGGCCGATCAGCGAGTAGGCGCTGAAGCGGTTGGCGGTGAAGATGAACAACACCAGGCCGACGCTCTGCGCGGCCATCACGTAGCACACGGTGATCGCCAGCATCCACAGCGGGCTGCCGTTGATCTTCGCGCCGTTGAGCGTCACCAGCAGGAACAGCTCCAGCATCAGCAGCGCGCTGAACAGTAGGGTGTAGGGCGCCAGCTTGCCCAGCAGGCGCACGCCCAGCGCCCGGGCGCGCAGGATGTGCGGCGAGGAGGCGCGCAGTTCCGGGGCCTCGCGGGCCAGCACGTGGACGGTGGCGACTATCACGAACAGCTGCAGCAGGTGCACGATGGCGGCGAACTGCTGGTAGTAGATGTAGTTGCCGCTGGCGTTGAACAGGCTCTCGTAGGCCACGCTGATGCTCGCCAGCTTCGGCAGCGGGGCGCCCGCGCCGGCGGCCAGGTAGGGGCGCAGGTCCTGGTTGACGCCGGCGACCAGGCCGCTGAAGTCCTGGGTGGAATAGAAGCCGGCGGAATAGAACAGCGAGTTGTAGTAGAGCACCGCGCGCGGCTGGCGCCCGGCCAGGGCGTCGGCCTCGAAGTCGCGGGGGATGTACAGCAGCGCGTAGTCGTCGGCCGCGCGCAGGCGCCGCAGGCCTTCCTGCAGGCCGCCGCCGAGCACCTCGACCTGGGCGTGGGAACCGGCGTCCAGTTCGCGCACCACGCGCCGCGACAGGTGGCTGTGGTCGGCGTCGACCACGGCCACCGGCATGTCCAGCAGGGTGCCGGCCTGGTAGATGCCGCTGATCAGGGTGAACAGCAGCAGCGGCCATAGCCAGCCGAGCCAGTGGATGGTCCAGCTGCGCACGGCGATGCGCGTCTCGGTGTTGAACGCCTGGGCGAAGCGCTGCAGGTTGCGCCTTATTGCTGCCATTGCCACAGCGCGCTCATCCCCGGACGCAGGCCCTGCACCGCTTGCAGCGGGTACAGGCGGACCTCGAAGGTCTTCAGGTCGAAGTCGCCGGTGGCGCGGGTGGCGCGCTTGGTGGCGAAGTCGCCCAGCGGGGCGATGTAGCGCACCTCGGCCTCCACCTCGGCGTCTCCCAGCGCCGGGATGCGCAGCTTCACCTTGTCGCCCTTGCGCACCTTGGCGAGGATGTCCTCGCGCAGGTTGAACACCAGGTAGCTGTCGGACAGCCGCACCAGGGTCAGCAGCGGGCTGTAGGCGTTGATCAGCTCGCCCTCCTCCGCCGGGATCGGCCCGACCTCGCCGTCCACCGGGGCGAGCACGGCCAGGTCGTCGGTCTGCGCCTGCAGTTCGGCGATCTGCGCGTCGGCGCGGCGCACCGCGGCCTGCAGCGCCTGGCGCACTTCCTCGCGGTCGCCGCGCTGGCCCTGGTCGAGGTTGGCCTGGGCCTCGGCCACCTGGTTGCGCGCCACGTCGCGGGCGCGCCGGGTGGTGTCGAGCTGGGCCTGGGAGACGAAGCCGCGGCCGGCCAGTTCCTCGTTGCGCTGGAAGTCCAGCTCGGCGTTGCGCAGCTCGGCCTGGGCCTGCTGCAGGCTGGCCTGGAGGGCGCGCAGGGTTTCCTCGCGGGTGCCGTGCAGGGATTCGTCGAGCTGCGCCTGGGCCTGGCTGCGCCCGGCGCGCAGGGAGTCCAGCTGGGCCTGCAGCTCCGGGCTACTCAGGCTTATCAACAGCTGGCCCTTCTGCACGTCGTCGCCACGCCGCACATGCAACGTCTCGACGCGGCCCTTGGCCTTGGAGGCGACTATGACTTCGGTGGCGTCCGCCTCGCCTTGCAGCAGCAAGGGCTGGGTGTGCAGACGCAGGTACAGGGTGATGGAGATGATTACCAGGAGCAGCAGGGGTGCGAACAGCTTCCAGCCCTTCATCGTGCGGGTCTTCCCTCGGCGGCGCGAATTATTCCGATCTTAGTGCATCGCGGCCGCCAAGGGGGCCATTGCTGCTCGAAGCGCCGTCAGCGCTCGTCGTCCTGCAGCAGCGCCTGCTCGCCCTTGCCCGACGGCGCCGAGGGGAAGCGCGAGGAGGCGTAGCGTACCACCAGGATCGCCAGGGCCAGCAGCAACAGGGCCACCGAGACCAGGATGATGCCGTCGTCGGGCACGTGGTTGTGCTGGATGTCGGCGATCATCAGGCGCGTCAGCGCGGTCATCGCCACGTAGATCAGGAAGCGCACCGGCATGTGGTTGGTCTTGAAGTAGATGCCGACCATGGCGCCCAGTTCGAGGTAGATGAACAGCAGCAGGATGTCGTCGATGCTCGCGTGGCCCTTCTCGAACATCTCGACGAAGGCCACCGCCGCCGACCAGAACACGGTGCCGCCGATGGCGAACAGCGCCAGGTAGTGGAAGCCCTCCACCAGCAGGTTGCCCAGCGACTCGGCCATTCCGTGCATCTGTTGGCGCATGCGTTCGGCCCATTGCAGTTTCATCCGTCGACTCCCGGTTCGATAAAGCGATTGTTGGCTTGGTACGTGCAAGACACACGCCATTGACCCTGGGCAGCAATAGCCTGCCGAGGCTGCGGCAATATGAATGCGAACTTTGCTGACGCCTTCCAGTCCATGAAGGGTCACGCCACCACGCAGGCAGGATCGAAGATGGAAAGCCCCTTCCAGGTACTCACCGATGCATTCCAGGCCCAGTTCCGGGTCAATTTCAGCCTCGAACGGCCGGACGGCAGCATCGTGCTGACGCTTTCCACCGAAGCCGGCGTGGCGGCCAAGCGGCTCATCCGCAACGCCCAGCTGCAGGACGCCGAACAGCTGCAACGCCTGATCCAGAGCATCCGCTTCGGCATCGCCATCGAGCAGGGCGACAGCGCCCCGCGCCTGCTGGCGGACATGACCGCCGGCCGCGCCCTGCGCATCGCCTCCTGAGCCTTCCCCCCGCGCGCCCGGCCAGTCTGCCGGGCGCCGCCGCCGCGCGCCATCCACCAGCCCCGCGCCAACTTGTCGCATGCCCTGCCATGGCCCCGCGTGCCCCGAAGCGGTTCGCCGGCCATACTGGCCTTCTGCGATTTCCCTCTTCCCAGGGGCCGGGCGATTGCCTTATGCTTAACTGTATAAATAAACAGTATTTACTCCCCCAGACAGCAAGAAGGCATACGAGGTGATGAATGGCCGTCGAAGTGGTGTACCGCAGCAGCCGCGATCCGGAGCGCCTGTTCATGGATAAGGCAGAAGCCGACCGGCACGACAAGATGCTCGAACTGGCGGAGAACCTCGCCGCCGTCCTGCACAAGGCGGTGCCCTCGCTGAACGAGGAGCAGGTGGAGGAAGTGGGCATCTTCATGGCCCGCCACCGCGACACCTTCGCCCGCGCCTTCAAGAACCAGCCCGACGCCCTTGGCGAGTTGTTCGCGGAAGGGGAATAAGCACCGGGGGGCTCTGCGGGACAGGTCCCGTGCTTCCCGGCTACCTGTAAGAGCGCGCCCTGCTCGCGAAATCGCGCGCAAGGTGCGCTCCTACAGAGGAATGGCGCCTTCCGGCAGCTATGGTGTTTCGAGGTGACTCCGCACCCTCTCCCCAGCCCTCTCCCTGAAGGGAGAGGGGGCTTGTCCGTGCCGAGAGGAGGAATGGTTTCAGCCGGTAATTTCTGTGCTAGCCGGCTAACGCCGAAACATCAACATCTGCCCAACGGTCCCCTCTCCCTTCAGGGAGAGGGTTAGGGAGAGGGAAAGGCGCTTCCCTCATGCAGCAGCGTCCCAGGGAAACTCCATTCGCGACCCAATAGCCCCCGCTGCAGCCTGTCATCCCCCATGTCCATAGAGAATCCGCTCTGCAAGCATGTCGGCCACCCGCGCCGGCGAGCGGTGGTCGGCCTGGGCGTGGGCGAACACCTCGGTGAGGCGGTTGCCGATCTGCGCCAGGTGCGCGGTGATCGCCGGCAGCTCCTGGCCCTGGTGCTGCAGGGCGACGTAGATCAGCCCGCCGGAATTGATCACGTAGTCCGGCGCATAGAGGATGCCGCGGGCTTCCAGCTCGTCGGCCACGTCCGGGTGCGCCAGCTGGTTGTTCGCCGCGCCGGCCACCACCGCGCAGCGCAACTGCGCCACCACCGGCGAGCTGAGCACCCCGCCCAGGCCGCAGGGCGCGAGGATGTCGCAGGGCGTGGTCAGCAGCGCCTCGTTGGCGATGGGCTGGGCGCCGAACTGGTCGACGGCCAGTTGCACCTTGCCCGGGTCCAGGTCGCTGACCAGCAGTTCGGCGCCGGCGGCGTGCAGGTGTTCGCACAGGGCGTAGCCCACGTGGCCCAGCCCCTGCACGGCGATGCGCAGGTCTTCCAGGTCGTCGCTGCCCAGGCGCGCCTGGGCGCTGGCGCGGATGCCGGCGAACACGCCCAGCGCGGTATGCGGCGAGGGGTCGCCGCCGCGGGTGGTGCTGGTGACGTGGTCGGTGTGCTGGGCGATGCAGTCCATGTCGGCGCTGGAGGTGCCGCTGTCCACCGCGGTGACGTAGGCCCCGCCGAGGCTTTCGATGAAGCGGCCGAAGGCCTCGAACAGCGCGCCGCGGTTGTCCACATGGGGCGCGCGCAGGATCACCGCCTTGCCGCCGCCCTGGCGCAGGCCGGCCAGGGCGGCCTTGTAGCTCATGCCCTGGGCCAGGCGCGCAGCGTCGCGCAGGGCCGCCTCGTCGTTGGGATAAGGCAGGTAGCGGCAGCCGCCCAGGGCCGGGCCCAGGCGGGTGCTGTGGATGGCGATGACGGCCCGCAGCCCGGTGGCCGGGTCGTAGGCGAGGTGCAGTTTCTCTAGCCGGGTGGCTTCCATCATGTCGAACATGGCGGCGCTCCCTTGCTGGCGCGTGAGGGTCGGCCGGCGGCGCCTGCCGCGGCCGGCCCCTTCAGTATAGGCAGAGGCGCCGCGGGCCAGCGGCGGCGCCGACGACCAGCCGCGGCGGCTCTGGACGGCGCCCCGGCGCTGCGGGTAAAACGCAGTATCAGCCGGAGAACGCCATGGACCCGCGCCAAGCCTGCCTCGCCTGCCTAGCCCAGGAGCCACCAGCGCTGTTCGAGGCGGCCCTGTGGATAGCCGCCGAGCACGAGCCGCACCTGCCGCCCGAGCAGGCCCTGCGCGTGCTCGACGACCTGCAGCGGCAACTGCAGGCGACGCTGCCCGTGGCCGCCGGCGACATCGAACGGGCCCAGCTGCTGCTGCGCCGGCTGAACGAGCTGGGCTTCGCCGAGGACGACGACGTGCCCCTGCTGGCCCGCGCCGCCCTGCTGCCCCAGGTGCTGCAGCGCCGCCGCGGGCAACCGTTGTCGCTGGCGCTGATCGCCCTGGAGCTGGCGCGCCGCCAGGGCATCGCCCTGCAGGGGGTGAATTTCCCTGCGCGCTTCCTGCTGCGCGTGCCCGGCGCCGACCACCTGCTCGACCCCGCCACCGGCCGCCGCCTCTACCCCCGCGACTGCCGCGACCTGCTGGCCCGCCACCTGGGCCCGAACGTGGAACTGAGCGCCGCCTTCCTGCGCAACGCCGAGCCACGCGAGATGCTCCAGCGCCTGTCGCGCAACCTGCGCCAGTTGCACCAGGCCGCCGGCGACCACCTGGCAGCCCTGAAGGACGCCCAGCGCGTACTGGAACTGGGCGCCGCCAACGCCGCCGACCACCTGGCCCGCGCCGACCTCTACCACCAGCTGGAATGCCCCCAGGCCGAACGCTACGACCTGGAGCGCGCCCTGCTGCTGAGCGACGACCCGGCCGAGCAACTGCGCCTGGGCCAGCGCATCGAGGCGATCGCGGTGCAGAAGAAGGCGTTGCACTGAACGGGGGCTTAGGCGTGTAAGCGCGATGGGTATCGCTTCGCTCAACGCCATCCTACGAAAAGCGCTTCGGCACCCACCTGTAGGAGCGCGCCCTGCGCGCGAATCGCGGGCAGGGCCCGCTCCTACAATTTGCTGTGAGGTATGGAGTTTGCTCGTGGGGCATCAGGCTTTGAGCAGCCCCAGCTCCTTGGCCCGGGCCACGGCCTGGGTGCGGCGTTCGACGCCGAGCTTGCCGTTGATACGCCGGGCATGGGTTTTCACGGTGTGCAGGGAGATGAACAGGCGCTCGCCGATCTCCAGGTTGGAGCAGCCGCGGGCGATCAGTTCCAGCACCGACAGTTCGCGCAGGCTGAGCAGCGGCGCCGGGCGTTCGCCGGCCTGTTCGGCCAAGCGTTCCGGCAGGCGCTGGCGGGCGTCTTCCAGTATCGCTTCCAGGCCGTGGCGGCGGGCCAGTTCCAGGCCTTCCTGCCAACAGTCGCGGGCCTGTTCGTCGGCGCCGGCGGCGGCATGGGCCAGCGCCAGCCCCAGCAGGACCTCGCAGACCAGGGCCATGCGCCCCTGCCGCTGCATTTCCGCCAGCAGGTTCGACAAGCGCTCCAGCGCCCGTTGCGCCTGGCCGTCCTGGATATCCGCCATGGCCAGCTGGCATTCCACCCGCAGCAGCAGGTCGACCGCCGAGGCCGGCGCGCTGCGGCCTTCCTCGCGGTAGCGGCCGAGCACCCGGGTGAAGATTTCCCGGGCCTGGGCGGTCCGCCCCTGGCGCAGGCCGAGGGTGCCGCCGGCCAGCAGCAGCGGGCCGCGGTAGACCGCTTCGGGGATGTGCTGCAGTTGCATCTGCCGCTCGGCTTCGAGCAGGCGGTTGAACGCCACGTCGAACTGGCCCTGGCGCGCATCCAGCATCGCCAGGCCGATGTAGCCGTACAGGGCGCAGGGGTCGAGGTTGCGCTGCGCGCCGCGCAGGCCGTCCTGCATCAGCTGGCGCGCCTCGGCCGGGCGGCCCTGGTGGTAGCACGCCCAGCCCAGGCGCAACTGCGCGCGGCAGGCCACCGGGCAGCCGCTCTGGTGCCGTTCGGCCAGGGTGTCGAGCATGCGCCGCAGCAGGGCTTCGGCGCGCGGCAGCTCGCCGCGCTGGGCCAGCAGGTAGGCGTGGTCGATCTCCAGGTAGGCCTCGAAGATGGCGCTGCCGCGGGCGCGGGCCAGCTTCAGGGCGTCGCGGTTGAGCAGGCGAGCCTCGTCCAGGCGGCCGTCGATCAGCGCCAGTTGGCTGAGCGCGGACAGGCTGATCAGGCGCTGCGCCCAGGCTTCGTCCGGCAGGTCGTCCAGGGCGGCCTGCAACAGCGGCGCGGCCTCGCGGCGGCCACGGGCGTGGGCGAGCATGCCGGCCAGGCCCAGCCACTGTGCCACCAGCGCCCGCTGGCGCGCCTCGCCGGGCAGCGGCAGGAAGCGCGAGAAGGCCGCCAGCTGCGCCTCGACTTCGTCCAGGCGCCCGCCGAAGAGCAGTGCCCAGGCATTGAGGATCAACAGCCGCGGCGTGCTCGCCAGCAGCTCTTGCGGCAGTTCCTCGCGCAAGCGCAGCACCCGCGCCACATTGTGGCCTTGCAGCAGTTGCTCTTCGGTCAGGCGCTGCAGCAGGCTGGCGGCGACGTCGGGCTGCTCGGCGCGCAGCGAGTGTTCGAAGGCGGCGTGGATGTCGCCCTGCTGGCTGTACCACTGGCAGGCCCGGCGGTGCAGGCTGTAGGGCGAGCCGTGGCCCATGTCGGCGAGTTCGTCGGCCAGCAGCGGCGGCAGGCGGTACCAGGCGCCGGCGCCCTCCTCGCGCTGCAGGCCGACGCCGCGCTCGAGCAGGGCGTCGAGGACGCCCTCCTGTTCTTCGAAGAGGTACTCGGCCAGGGAGGTGCAGCAGCGGGTGAGCCGCGCCAGGTCGCAGAGCACCTCCGCCAGCGGCGCCGGCAGGGCGTCGAGGATTTCCCGCTGCAGGTATTCGCGCAGCAGCGGCCGGCCGGCCTCGGCCAGTTGCCCAGGCGAAGGCGTGCCCGCCTCGGCCGGCCAGCCGAGCAGGCGCAGGCGGATGCCGGCGCACCAGCCGTCGGTCTGCTCCAGCAGCGCCAGGCGCAGTTCCTCCGGCCAGTCGCGGCCGTTGCGCAGCAGGAAGGCTTCCAACTCGGCGGCGTCGAAGCCCAGTTCCGCCGCGCCCAGCTCCAGCAGTTCGCCCTCCAGCAGCAGGCGCGCCAGGTTGCACGCCGGGCGCCGCCGGCTGGCCAGCCACCAGGACACCCAGGGCGAAGCCTGGGCCAGCAGGCGATCGAGGCAGGCGTCCAGCGCGGCATCGGGTTCGCGGGGGTAGTCGTCGAGCATGATCCACAGCGGCTCGCGGCAGTCGCGCAGGCGGCCGAGCACTTCGACCTCGCCGACCGGCCCCAGGCCCAGGGCCTCGCCCAGGCGCCGGCACAGGGCCGCGGCGTAGAGGGCCTCGCCGCCCAGCGCCAGCCAGGCGATGCGGGTGCCCGCCGGGGCGGCGCGCGCGCACTCGCCCAGCAGCACGGTCTTGCCGTGCCCCAGGGGCGCGAGCAGCAGGCGCAGGCGGTGTTCCTCGTGCAGCAGGGCCTGGCGCAGGCGTGCGCGCGGCAGATGCTGCGGTGGCAGGCGAGGCAGCGAAGCGAGGGTGGCGACAGCGTCGATCATGGGCGGGGTCCGACCGATTCTGACGTTCGAGACTAGTCAGCAGTCGGGCCCCAGGGAAGGGCTATCAGCCGGATGTATGTAGCGACATATCACCCTTTGGCATTACAGGAAGGTACATGGCCGGCGGCAACCCCCGCCGCCGGCCATGGCCCGGCTCAGCGCACGCCTTCGTTGCGCAGCGCCGCCGGGGTGTAGTCGGCCATGCTGGCCTTGATGCCGAAGCGGTAGCCGCTCTTCTCTTCGTTGAACAGGCCCAGGGCCAGGTAGCGGCCGGCGATCACGTCGTAGATCACCTCCGGCACGTAGCCGCCGGCCTGGTGCACGTAGTTGAACATCTGGTGGCCTTCGGAAACGCGCCACAGCTGGCCGCGGCCGTCGTAGTGGTCGACTTCGGCGATCTGCCAGCTGTCTTCGTCTATGTACATGTGGCGCTTGGCGTAGATGTGCCGCTCGCCCGGCTTCACGGTGCCCACCACTTCCCACACGCGGTGCAGCTCGTAGCGCGTCAGGTCCTGGTTGAGGTGGCCGGCCTTGACGATGTCGTCGTACTTGTAGGTCGGCAGGCCCAGCTTGTAGCTGTTGTAGGGGATGTACAGCTCCTTCTTGCCCACCAGTTTCCAGTCGTAACGGTCCGGCGCGCCGGAGAACATGTCGAAGTTGTCCGAGGTGCGCAGGCCGTCGGCGGCGGTGCCGGGGCCGTCGTAGGCCACCTGCGGGGCGCGCCGCACGCGGCGTTGGCCGGCGTTGTAGATCCACGCCAGGCGCGGCTCCCTGACCTGGTCGAGGGTCTCGTGCACCAGCAGCACGTTACCGGCCAGGCGCGCCGGCGCCGTTACCGACTGCTTGAAGTACAGCAGGATGTTACTGACCTTGGCGAGGTCCACGTCGCCCATGTTCTGCGGGAAGGCCACGGTCTCCTCGAAGCGGATCGGCGTGTAGCTGCCGTTGGTCTGCGGGGTGACCTGGACCACGGTGCGCGCCAGGTTGCCGCCGCGGTAGCGGGTGATGTGGTTCCACAGCACCTCGACGCCGTTCTTCGGCAGCGGGAAGGCGTAGTAGCGGCTCTTGTCGAAGTTGGCCAGGCCGTTGCCGTCGTTGATCGGCTGCACGTTCACCGCGCTGGTCTTGACCGCCTGGTAGATCTCCGCCGGCTGCGAGAAGGTGCGGTGGGTCTTGTACACCGGGATGCGGTAGGTGTCCGGGTAGCGCTTGAACAGCGCCACCTGGCCGTCGGTGAGCTTGTCCCGGTACTGGTCGACGTTCTGCGCGGTGATGGTGAACAGCGGCTTCTCGCCGGCGAAGGGGTCGCTGAGGAAGCCGCGGGCGTCCTCGCTGCCGGCGCTCTTGTCGATGCCGCCGGTCCAGGCCGGGATGCTGCCGTCGGCGTTGCCTTCCTTCTGCGCGCCCATGGGCGTGAGGCTGGTGCCGAGCTTGGCCGCCTCGTCCGCGGACACCGCCGCCATCACGGCGCCGGAGAGCAGGCTCAGGGCCAGGGCGCCGCATTGCAGGATTCGTATCTTGTTCATCTTTCCTGTCCTTGACTGACCGATCAGAAGTTCACACCGAAGCTGACGGCGATGAAGTCGCGATCGTTGATCGGGTTGTAATCGCCACCGAAGAAATCGGTATAGCTGATGCTGGCGGTATAGGTGTTCTGGTAGTCCGCATCCAGGCCGACGCTGACCGCCTTGGCGCCTTCGCTGAAGTTCGGGCCGTAGCCGTGCACGTCGTGGGACCAGGCCAGGTTCGGCTTGAAGTTGATGCCGGCGATGACGTTGGGGTAGTCGAGGATGCCGCGCACGCGGTAGCCCCAGCTGCTGCTGGTGTAGAAGCCCTTATTGTTGCACTCGCCGGGGTTGGCGGTGTTCAGCAGGCCCTGGCACAGGGAGTTGTTGGGCAGCTCGCCGATGCCCCAGATGGAGTCGCGGCCGAAGCGCAGCTCGCTGTCGTCGATGCCGCTGATGTGGTTGTAGCCCACCTCGCCGACCACGGTCAGGCGTTCGGCGGCCAGCACCTGGTCGAAGAACTGCGTCACCGTCACCTGGGCCTGGGTCACCGGCTTGCGTACGTAGCCGTGGATCACCTCGCCGGCGCTGGGCGTGGCGAAGCCGCTGGAGTAGATGGGGTTGCCGAACAGGGTGGTCGGGTAGAGCGCGGCCACGGTCAGGTCGGTGCTGTTGAGCTGCAGCGGCATGTTCGGCCGGTAGCTGACCTCGCCGGCCACCGAGGTGCCGCCGATGTTGGTCTGGAAGCTCAGGCCGTAGAGGCGGATGTCCTCCGGGTACTCGATCAGGTACTGCGCGCTGGCCTCGCCGGTGGCGGCGTTGGCGGTGGCCAGGCCTTGTCCGGCGATGGTGCTGAAGACCGGGTTGCGGCTGTGGTAGTTCATCACGTAGGCGCCGAACTCGGTGTCGTTCAGCTCCGCCGCGTACCAGCGCAGGGCCAGGCCCCACTGGCCGCCGTCGCGGGCGGTGTTGTCGCCGGAACGCGCCAGGTAGCGGTAGCCGCTGGCCGGGTCGGTGTCGAAGTCGCTGCCGGCGAAGACCAGGCGGTTGCAGCCGTTGGCCGCCACGTCGGTGGTGGAGAAGAAGGTGCCGCAGTTGTCGACCACGGTCTTCTCCCACTTCAGCTGGTAGAAGCCCTCGGCGGTGAGGCTGTCGGTCAGGCCCTGGGACATGTAGAACATGCTCACCGGGATCAGGCCTTCCTTGATCTCCGCGCCGGGGCGGCGGAAGGCGGCGACGTCGACCGGGTTGATGCTGTTGATGGAGTTCTGGATGAAGGTGCTTTCGCCCCAGCTCACCACCTGCTTGCCCAGGCGCACGGTGCCGGGCAGGTCGCCGATGCTGTACTTGTGGTAGATGAAGGCGTCCAGCAGTTCGGCGCCGGAGGAGCGCGCGCCCATGCTGCGGCCCTGGTCGCTGATGTCGTACAGCTCGCGGTGCTCGTCCTTCAGCTCGAAGTCGTACCAGTACTTGCCGCGGACGAAGACGCCGGTGTCGCCGTACTTCAGCTCCAGGTCGTGGATGCCCTTGAAGATCTTCGAGAAGGTCTCGCCCTTCTTGAAGTTCAGGCGGCCGTCGTCGGAGGTCTGCGACGATGCCGTTCCGCCGTTGCGAGCCCCCACGTATTCCGAATCGGCGTCGCGCAGCCCCCAGCTGGCCCCCACGGACAGCGTCGAATCCAGCTGCCCCTCGATTTCCCCGATGTTGAACGAGACGGCCCCGGCCTGGGTGGCGCAACCCAGGGCTACAGCAGCGGCCAGCAGTTTCGGTTGGAACGATACGCGCCTTGTTTTTGTTGTCATTCGGCACTCCTGACGGTGTCTAGGCGGCTACACGCTACTCAGCCGGCCCGGTCGCGACCAAGCGCACCAAGGAGGTATTTGCACTGTCAGCCGAAAGAGTGAATCCCCCCTCTGCGACGGCCCCGGGCGGCCACCATTGACGCCGGGCATGGCCCATCATGCAGTGCCTGGATGATAGCGGGGCCTCCCCCCTACCCGAGCGCGCCGCTCTGCGGCATCCTGTGCGCCATGCAAGCGACCCACCCGACCCCGGCCGACAGCCACCTCACCCCGAGCACCCGCGACGTGGTGCAGCGCTACCACGACAGCTGGAAGCGCCGCGACCTGGACGCGGCGCTGGCGCTCTACCATCCCGAGGTGGAATACAACGACTACTTCCAGAACCGCCGCATGGGCCTGGCGGACCTGCGCGAGTACGTCACCCAGACCATGCCCAGCCGCCCGGACGAATTCCTCGACCACATCGACCGCATCCGCGTCGACGGCGACACGGCCTTCATCCAGTACCGCACCGCCATCACCCTCAGCGGGCGCCTGGCGGTGTTCCACTCCAGCGAAGCCATCAGCGTGCGCGACGGGCTGATCTGGCGCATCAACGAATACGCCACCCTGGTCCGCGAGGACGCCCCGGGCGCCGCACGCGCCTCCGGCGACAGCCGCCCGCCGGCCAGCCGCCTGGGCCTGTCGCCGCGCCAGCTCAGCCAGTTGGCCGCGGACCTGGAGGAATACTTCCACAAGGCCCAGCCGTACCTGGCGCCGGACCTGGACCTGTCGCAGGTGGCCGGCGCCACCGGCTACACGCGCAACCAGATTTCCTACCTGCTCAACCAGGTGATGGGCCTGAGCTTCTACCAGTACGTCAACCAGAAGCGCCTGCAGCACCTGCTGGAACAGTTGCGCCCGGCCACCTCGGCGCGCATCGACGAGCTGGCCTTCTCCGCCGGCTTCAACTCGCTGTCGGCCTTCTACCGCTGCTTCCGCCAGCAGACCGGGCTGTCGCCGCGGGAATACCTCAAGCGGATGGAAAACCCGTAACGCCGAGGCGCTCTTCGTAGGATGGGTTGAGCTTGCGAAACCCATGCGGTCGCGGTGATGGGTATCGCTTCGCTCAACCCATCCTACGACGGCGTTTCTGCTGCACCTCGTAGGAGCGGACCTTGTCCGCGATAGCCGAACATATCGGCGCGTTTCGCGGATGAGATCCGCTCCTACAATTGCCGTCAGCCGGTGCCGTCAGCCGGCTTTTCCCCGCGTACCCGCGCGCACGACAGGAATGCCGGGCGCTTCTAGGCTTGCGCACATTCCCCATCACCCTTCTGCCCGGAGTCGCCCCTATGTCGGCATGGCGCCATATCAGCCTGTGGATGAACCAACTGGACGACGACTTCATCGCCCGCCCGGCCCTGGAAGGCGCCCTGGAGGTCGACGTGGCCATCGTCGGCGCCGGCTACACCGGGCTGTGGACGGCCTATTACCTGAAGACCCGCGCGCCGCAATTGAAGGTCGCCATCCTCGAGGCCGAGACCGCCGGCTTCGGCGCCTCCGGGCGCAACGGCGGCTGGCTGATGGGCGCGCTGCTGGGCGAGGACCGCCTGGTGGGCCGCATGCCCGAGCCGCGCCGCCGCGAGACCTGGGACCTGCTGCACGGCATCCCCGACGAGGTGGCCAGGGTGCTGGAACGCGAAGGCATCGACTGCGACTACCGCAAGGGCGGCGTGCTCTATTGCGCGGCGCGCTACCCGGAACAGGAACGCCGCCTGCGCCAGTACCTGGCCGACCTGCGCCACGAGGGCCTGGGCGAGGACGATTACCGCTGGCTGTCGAAGGCCGAACTGGACGGCCAGTTGCGCATCCCCAGCGCCCTGGGCGCGCTCTACACCCCGCACTGCGCCACCATCGACCCGGCCAAGCTGGCCCGCGGCCTGGCCACAGCGGTGGAACGCCTGGGCGTGCAGGTGTTCGAGAAGAGCCGCGTCAGCCACTGGCAGCCCGGCCTGCTGCGCACCGACAAGGGCAGCGTGAAGGCCCACTGGATAGTGCCGGCGGTGGAAGGCTACGCCGCCGCCCTGCCGCCCCTGGGCAACTACCAGCTGCCGGTGCAGAGCCTGCTGGTGGCCACCGAGCCGCTGCCCGAGTCGGTGTGGGCGGAGATCGGCCTGGAGCACGGCCAGGCCTTCAGCGAATTCAGCCGCCAGGTCACCTACGGCCAGCGCACCCGGGACAACCGCCTGGCCTTCGGCGCCCGCGGCGGATACCGCTTCGGCGGCAAGCTGCGCAGCGATTTCAGCCTCGATGACGACGAGGTCGGCCTGCGCCGCTACCTGTTCGGCGAGCTGTTCCCGCAGCTCAAGGACGTGAAGATCACCCACACCTGGGGCGGCAACCTGGGCATGTCGCGGCGCTTCCACCCGCACATGCTGATCGACCGCCGCAACGGCATCGCCCTGTCCGGCGGCTACGGCGGCGAGGGCGTGGGCGCCACCAACCTGGGCGGGCGCACCCTGGCCGACCTGATCCTCGGTAACGACAGCCTGGAGACCCGGCAGAACTGGGTGATCCACGACCGCGCCATGACCGACGCCCTGCGCGCCTGGGAACCCGAGCCGTGCCGCTGGCTGGGCTACAACGCGATCATCCGCAGCTTCGTCCACGAGGACGAGGTGCTGGCCAACCCCAACACCCCGGCCTGGCGCCGGCAACTGGCGGAAAGACTCGCCGCCGGCATGGAAGGCCTGATGACCTGGAAGGTCGGCTGAAGCCGGCCGCCCCCCTTTGCACCGACAACCCACTGGAGCCCCGATGAAGATCACCCACCTCAAGGACACCCCCAACGCGCCCCTGGGCGAAGCCAGCCCGGTCGGCGTGCCGCTGGGCGAGCCGGTCTCGCACACCCGCGTGGCCGAAGTGGAACGCCCCGACCAGGTCGACACCGGCATCTGGGAATGCACCCCGGGCCGCTGGCGCCGGCAGATCGTCGAGCAGGAGTTCTGCCACTTCATCAGCGGCCGCGGCACCTTCACCCCGGACGACGGCGAGCCCATCGCCTTCCAGGCCGGCGACGCCTTCCTGCTGCCGCAGAACAGCCTGGGGGTGTGGGACATCCAGGAGACGGTGCGCAAGACTTACGTGATCATCAAGCGCTGAGGCGTAGCGCCGCCGCTCTTCGTAGGAGCGAGCTTGCTCGCGAATGGCGCCTCCCGGTGACTACGGTGTTTCGGGTTGACTCCGCCCCCTCTCCCCAGCCCTCTCCCTGAAGGGAGAGGGAGCCGTTCGGAGCTAGTTGGAAGTCAGGCCTACTCCTGATACGCCATGCTCACAGGATTACGCCGAACACGCAGCAGGCAGAGGACAGTCCCCTCTCCCTTCAGGGAGAGGGTTAGGGAGAGGGAAAGGCGCTTCCCTCATGCAACGGCGCCCCAGGGAAACTCCATTCGCGAGCAAGCTCGCTCCTACGAAAAGCAACCCTGCCCCTCAGAACTTCCCATGCCGCCCCTCCCCCCGCGCGAAGCGTTGCGCCCCGGCCTGGGTCTCGCCGCTGAGAATCACCATCAGCCCACCCTGGAATTCATTCGCCATGGCCACGTCGAACGACTGGTTCCACTGCGCATAGACGCTGTCGCGGTCGGCCAGCATGCAGGCCTGGGGGAAGTCGGCGATCTGCCGGGCCAGGTCCTCGGCGGCGGCGCGGGCCTCGCCCTTGGCCACCACGCGGTTGGCCAGGCCCATGCCCAGGGCTTCCTGGGCGGCGACCGGGCGGCCGGTGAGGATCAGGTCCAGCGCCCGGCCCTGGCCGATGATGCGCGGCAGGCGCACGGTGCCGCCGTCGATCAGCGGCACGCCGAAGCGCCGGCAGAACACCCCGCACACCGCGTCCTCGGCCATCACCCGCAGGTCGGCCAGCAGCGCCAGCTCCAGGCCGCCGGCCACGGCGTAGCCCTCGATGGCGGCGATCAGCGGCTTGTTCAGCTGCATGCGGCTGGGCCCCATGGGTGCGTCGCCTTCCATTTCCAGGCGGTTGCGCCGCTCGCTGCCCTCGGCCACCGCGGCGAGGTCCGCGCCGGCGCAGAAGGTGCCGCCGGCGCCGGTGAGCACCGCCACCTTCGCCTGCTCGTCGGCCTCGAAGGCGCGCAGGGCCTCGGCCAGGGCGTCGGCAGTGGGCCGGTCGACCGCGTTGCGCGCCGCGGGGCGGTCGATGATCAGGGTAGTTACCGGGCCGTTGTGCTCGACGATCACGCTCATGCTGGACTCCAGGCTGACGGAAAGGACGAAGGCCGGCTTGCGCCGGCCTTCCACCTTACTGCGTCACGGCGCGCGGAGCAGCACCCTGGCCGTTCCGCCCGTCTGCCTGTCGCGATCAGCCGACGTATTTCTGCAGGTTGGCCATCATCTCGCGCAGGGCCTCGACGTTGTCCGCCGGGTGCACGGCGTTCTCGAAGCTACTGATCTGCTGCCAGTGCGCCGCCACGTCCTCGGCGTCGAAGCCCGCGCGCGGGTCGAAGCCGAAGCCCAGGCTGCGCTCCCAGCGTACCTTGCCCATCCAGCCGCCGCCCACTTCATACAGGCCGGAGGTGTCCTGGCAGGCCTCGCTGCCCAGGTAGACCACCAGCGGGCTGACCAACTCGGGCTTGAGCTGCTCGAACACCTGCGGCGGGATCAGCCCCTCGGTCATGCGGGTGCCGCCGGTGGGGGCGATGGCGTTGACCAGGATATTGCTCTTGCGGCCTTCCAGGGCCAGGGTGCGGGTCAGGCCGTAGAGGCCGAGCTTGGCCATGCCGTAGTTGCTCTGCCCGAAGTTGCCGTAGATGCCCGAGGTGGAGGCGGTGAAGATCACCCGCCCGTAGCCCTGCTCGCGCATCAGCGGCCAGGCGGCGCGGGTCACCTTGTAGGCGCCCTCGACGTGGACCTTGTAGACCAGGTCCCAGTCGGCGTCTTCCATCTTGTGGAAGGTCTTGTCGCGCAGGATGCCGGCGTTGTTCACCACCACGTCGACGCGGCCGAAGGCTTCCACGGCCTCGCGCACGATGTTCTCGCCGTCGGTCACCGAATCGTGGTTGGCGATGGCGGTGCCGCCGGCGGCGCGGATCTCCGCCACCACGCGGTCGGCGGCCGAAGCGTTGGCGCCTTCGCCATGGGTGCTGCCGCCCAGGTCATTCACCACCACCTTGGCGCCATGCTTGGCGAACAGCAGGGCGTGGGCACGGCCAAGGCCGCCGCCGGCGCCGGTGACGATCACGACCTTGTCGTCGAAACGAACGGCATCACTCATGGTTGGTACTCCCAGGCAGGTTGATGGCTACGGAGTGTCAAACAGACGTTTGACGGTCACAACCAAGACGCCGGGCCTGAATATGCCGCGATAAGGTCCGGGGATGATGCCGGCGGCCCCTTCAGGCCGCCGGCTGCACCTGCCCCGCCAGGCGCGTGCGGAACGCCAGGTAGTGCGCCAGCACCTGCTCCGGCGCCTCGGTCTGCGGATAGTGGCCGATGCCGTCGAGCATCACCGTGTCCGGCCGCGGGATCAGCTGGCGGTAGCGCTCGACCATGTGCGCGCCGGAGATCGGGTCCACGGGCCCGTCGATCAGCCGCAGCGGCACGGACGTGCGCTGCATGGCGCCCACCCAGCGCTCGCGGTGTTCGCGGCGGTCGAGGATGTAGTGGATCAGCCGGTGCATCACCTTCGGCCCGTCGTTGCAGGCGATCAGGCTCCAGAAAGCGTCCAGCTCCTCCTCGCTCGGCCGGGTGCGCGGGCCGAACACCTTGGCGAAGTTGGCGGCCAGCTTGCCACGGTCGAAGAGGCGCCCGAAGAAGCCGCCCAGCGGGCTGAGCAGCAGCTTCTGCGAGAGCACCGGGCGGTGCGTCTCGGGGAACAGCCCGCCATTGAGGAACACCAGCGAGGCCAGTTGGATGCGCCCTTCCAGGTGCCGCGCCAGCAGTTCCTGGCCGACGCTGTTGCCATAGTCGTGGACCAGCAGGTGCACGGGCTCGCGCACGTCCAGATGGGCCAGCAGCGCCTGTTGCAGGTCGGCCTGTTCATGGATGCGATAGGCGTGGTTGCGCGGCTTGGCCGAGTCGCCGAAGCCGAGCATGTCGCCGGCGATCACCCGGTAGCGCCCGGCCAGCGGCTGCCACAGCTTGTTCCAGTCCCAGGAGGCGCTGGGGAAGCCGTGGATCAGCAACAGCGGCTCGCCCGCGCCGGCCTCCCAGTAGCGGATGGCGTGGCCGTTGAAGTCGAAGGTGCGCCCCTGCGCGCGCCAGTCGCGCAGGGGGATGGCGATGCCGGCCATCAGTCGCGGTAGCCGGGGTTCTGCAGGTCGAGCTTGCGCAGCAGCGCCGGCCAGGCCAGGCTCCCGCCCATGCCCTGGGAGGTCTTCATCACCCCGGCGACCATCGCCCGGGCGCCGTCGAGGATCTGCTGCGGGATGCGGATCAACTCGCCACCGCCGCTCTGCGCCATGATCTGCGCCTCGCAGGCGCGCTGCAGGGTGAACATGCCGAGGAAGGCGTCGGCCACGGTGCCGAAGGCGGTGAGCAGGCCGTGGTTGGGCAGGATCATGAAGTGCTTGTCGCCCAGGTCGGCCTGCAGGCGGGCCTTCTCGTCATGGTTCAGGGCCACGCCCTCGTAGCCGTGGTAGGCCAGGCTGGAGAGCACGAACAGCGACTGCTGCGACAACGGCAGCAGGCCGTTCTTCTGCGCCGACACGGCGATGCCGGCGGGGGTGTGGATGTGCAGCACGCAACCGACGTCGTGGCGCACCTCGTGCACGGCGCTGTGGATGGTGTAGCCGGCGGGGTTGATGTCGTAGGGGCTGTCCATCAGCTTCTTGCCGGCCAGGTCCACCTTCACCAGGCTGGAGGCGGTGATCTCGTGGAACATCATGCCGTAGGGGTTGATGAGGAAGTCCTCGGTGCCCGGGACCTTGGCCGAGATGTGGGTGAAGATCAGGTCGTCCCAGCCGTACAGGGCGATCAGCCGGTAGCAGGCGGCGAGGTCGACGCGGGTCTGCCATTCGGCCTCGGAGACCTGGTCTTTCACGGAGGGTGCGGGAGCGGCGGCGTTCATGGGGCGGTCCTCATCGTTGTTGTTGTTCGATGGGGCCAGTCTAGTCAGGCGAAGGCCGCGGGACTGTCGGGGGTCTGACAGTCCTATCCTACGCGGCAAATGACGACACCCCGTAGGATGGGTTGAGCGAAGCGATACCCATCACCGCGACCGCATGGGTTTCGCAAGCTCAACCCATCCTACGAAAGGCACCTCGGCGCGGCTCGCTCCTACAGGACCAGCGCGACGGCGGGCGCCAGCATCAGGTTGAACAGCCCGGTGAGGACCATCAGCAGCCCCGCCGTGGAGCCCTCCTCGCCGCCGAACTCGTAGGCCCGGCTGGTACCCGCGCCGTGGGCGCCGACGCCTAGCAGCGCGCCGCGGGCGAGGGTCGAGCGCAGCGGCAGCAGCTTCATCAGCAGGCCGCCGGCCAGGGCGCCGAACACCCCGGTGATCATCACGAAGGCTGCGGTCAGCTCCGGCACGCCGCCCAGGTCGTGGGACATCTCCATGGCCAGCGGCGTGGTGATCGAACGCGGCACCAGCGACAGCGCCACCTGGCCGTCCAGCGCCAGGGCGTTGGCCAGCATCCAGGAACTGCCGATGGCCACCGCGGAGCCGGCGCCCATGCCCACCAGCAGCGCCGGCCAGTGCCGCGCCAACAGCGCGCGCTGCTGCCAGATGGGCACGGCGAAGGCCACGGTGGCCGGACCGAGCAGCGCCACCAGCCAGTTGGTGTCGCGCGAGTAGTCGGCGTAATGGGCGTGCAGCGGAATGGCCACGGCGAACAGCAGCGCCGGGACGAACACGATGGGCGCGAAGCCGTACCAGCGCACGCGCTTGTACAACTGGCGGCTGAACAGGTAGCCGCCGAGGGTCAGGGCCAGCCAGAACAGGGCTTGCTTATCGAGACTCATGGCGCGACCTCCAGCGGTACATGCCCTCTACCGACAGCGCGGTGACCAGCATCACCAGCAGCGTGCTGCACATGATCACCAGCAATATCTTCCAGCCCTCGCTGCGCAGCAGCGGGCCATAGTCCAGCAGGCTCATCAGCGCGGGGATGAAGAACAGCAGCATCTCCGCCAGCAGCAGCCCGGCGCCGCCCTGCAGCAGGGCCGGGCGGATCGCCCCGCTGGCGAACAGCGCCAGCAGCAGGCCGAGCCCCACCACCCCGCCGGGCAGCGGCAGGCCGGTGGCTTGCGCCAGCCAGCCGCCGAACCACCAGAAGGCGATGAGGACGGCGAGTTCGAAGCCCAGTCGGGCGATGCGGCGGATCATTTCGGGTGCCTGCGTGGCGGTGTGCTGTGGATGGCGCTCAGGTTAAGCCCGGGGCTACTATCGCCAAAGCGAATTGTTCGAATCGAGGCCATTCCAAAATGGAATTCAAGCAACTGCGCAGCTTCGTCGAAGTGGTGCGCCAGGGCAGCTTCACCCAGGCCGCGCAGCGCCTGCACGCCAGCCAGTCGGCGATCAGCAAGCAGGTGGCCCAACTGGAGCAGAGCCTGCACGTGCAGCTACTGGAACGCAGCGGCCCCCACGTGCGCCTGACCGCCGCCGGCGAAGTGGTGCTGCGCCGCGCCGAGGACATGCTGCGCCTGCGCCGCGAATTGCTGATCGAACTGGACGACCTCAGCCAGATGCGCCGCGGCGAACTGCGCCTGGGCCTGCCGCTGCTGGGCGCCGACGCCCTGTTCGCCTGGCGCTTCGCCGAATACCGCAAACGCTACCCGCACATCCAGGTGCACCTGGTGGAAGGCGGCAGCAAGAGCCTGGAGTTGGCGCTGCACGCCGGCGAACTGGAACTGGCCGGCGCGCTCACGCCGAACGACCCGGCCTTCGACTGGCAGCCGTTCTGCAACGAACCGCTGGACGCCCTGCTGCCGGCCGAACACCCGCTGGCCGGGCGCGAAAGCATCGCCCTGGCCGAACTGGCCGACACGCCCTTCCTGCTCTACCAGCAGAGCTTCACCCTCAACGACCGCCTGCTGCGCGCCTGCCGCGAGGCCGGCTTCGAACCCCGCGAGGGCGGGCGCAGCGGCCAGGCCGACTTCCTCGGCGCGCTGGTGGCCGCCGGGCAAGGCGTGGTGCTGCTGCCGCGGGCGGTGGCGCAAGAAGTGGAACGGCCGGGGGTGGCGCGGGTGCTGCTGAGCGAGCCGGACCTGCGCTGGGACATCTGCTTCATCTGGCGCCGCGACGCCTACCTGTCCCATGCGGCCAAGGCGTGGCTGGCGCTGCTGGAGGAGTTTCCGCTGCATCCCATGGGCTGAGCGGGCATCGCGGACGGAGTTCGCTCCTACGGTTCCAGGAAGCACGGCTTTTCGTAGGATGGCGTTGAGCGAAGCGATACCCATCAGCGCAACCGCATGGGTTTCGCAAGCTCAACCCATCCTACGAAGAGCACCTCGGCGCAAGACAGTCGCTCCTACGTTGCAGGCGAGCACAGCTTCTCGCAGGAGCAGGCCCTGCCTGCGATTCGCGCGCAGGGCGCGCTCCTACAGGTGGGGCCCGCTGCAGGTCGTGCATCAACCCCTCAACGCAGCGATGAACTCGGCGATCCAGGGCTCGGCATCGGTCTCCGGGGTGACCGTCTCGCTGGCATCCAGGCGCAGCATCGGCAGCACCTCGCGCAGGCCCAGTTCGGCGTACAGCTCGCGCACCTGCTCGCCGCCGCCGCAGTAGGTGTCGCCGTAGCTGGAGTCGCCCAGGCCGATCACCGCGCCGGGCAGGCCGCGCCAGTTCGGCAGGCGGTCGCGCAGGGCGTAGTACAGCGGCTGGATGTTGTCCGGCAGCTCGCCCAGGCCGGTGGTCGAGGTGACCGTCAGGAAGGCGTCGGGCGCGGCTTCGATCAGCGCGTCCAGGGTGGCGCGCGGCTCGAACCAGGTCTCCAGGCCCGCGGCCTCCAGCAGGCGCCTGGCATGGCGCGCGACCTCTTCGGCGGTGCCGTAGACCGACCCGGACAGAATGGCGACTTTCATGGAAACTCCCGGTTCATGCGACAAACGCCCATTATGCCGCAAGCCGGCCACGGGTGTTCGCCGGCGCCGCCGGGCTGGTATAGTTTTTTCCCACCGCGCCGCTCGGATATGCCTCCGCCGGCGGTTTTCCACCAGCCACGAGGCTCGCATGAGCGCATCCCCGGCCCCCATCCTGATCACCGGCGCCAGCCAGCGCGTCGGCCTGCACTGCGCGCTGCGCCTGCTCGACGCGGGCCAGCCGGTGATCGTCAGCTACCGCAGCGACAAGCCCGGGCTGCAGCAACTGCGCGAGCGCGGCGCGACCTGCCTGTACGGCGACTTCGCCGACGAGGCCGGCATCCTCGCCTTCATCGACGAACTCAAGGCGCACACCGACAGCCTGCGCGCCATCGTCCACAACGCCTCGGCATGGCTCGCCGAAACGCCCGGCCACGAGGCCGAGGCCTTCCGCGCGCTGTTCAGCGTGCACATGCTCGCCCCCTACCTGATCAACCTGCACTGCGCGCCGCTGCTGGAACGCTCGCAGCCGGCCGACATCATCCACGTCAGCGACGACGTGGTGCGCAAGGGCAGCGCCAAGCACGTCGCCTACTGCGCCAGCAAGGCCGGGCTGGACAGCCTGACGCTGTCCTTCGCCGCGCGCCTGGCGCCGAAGATCAAGGTCAACACCATCGCCCCGGCGCTGGTCATGTTCAACGCCGGGGACGACGCCGACTACCGCGCGCGCACCCTGGCGAAATCCGCCCTGGGCATCGAGCCCGGGCCGGACGTCGTCTACCAGGCCATCCGCTACCTGCTGGACACCCCCTACGTCACCGGCACCACCTTGACCGTCAACGGCGGCCGGCACCTCAAATGACCGCCCGGCGTGGCGCGAGGAACCCTGCAATGACCGATTCCCTGTCCGCGAACTACCGCGAGATACTCCTGGGCCTGGGCGAGAACCCCGAGCGCGAGGGCCTGCTCGACACCCCCAAGCGCGCCGCCAAGGCCATGCGCTACCTGTGCCACGGCTACGAGCTGAGCCTGGAAGAGGTGGTCAACGGCGCGCTGTTCGCCTCGGATAACGACGAGATGGTGATCGTTCGCGACATCGAGCTGTATTCGCTGTGCGAACACCACCTGCTGCCCTTCATCGGCAAGGCCCATGTGGCGTACATTCCCACCGGACGGGTGCTGGGCCTGTCGAAGGTGGCGCGCATCGTCGACATGTTCGCCCGCCGCCTGCAGATCCAGGAGAACCTGACGCGGCAGATCGCCGAGGCGGTGGAGCGCATCACCGGCGCTGCAGGCGTGGCGGTGGTGATCGAGGCCCAGCACATGTGCATGATGATGCGCGGGGTGGAGAAGCAGAACTCGCAGATGTTCACCTCGGTGATGCTCGGCGCCTTCCGCGACTCCAGCAACACCCGCCAGGAATTCCTGCAACTGATCGGACGGAGCAAGTGACAATGACGCAACTGCAGCCGGGCATGGCGCGGATCCGCGTGAAGGATCTGCGCGTGCGCACCTACATCGGCATCAAGGAAGAGGAAATCCTCAACAAGCAGGACGTGCTGATCAACCTGACCATCCTCTACCCCTCGCAGGAGGCGGTGCAGGTCAACGACATCGAGCACGCGCTGAACTACCGCACCATCACCAAGGCGATCATCGCCCACGTCGAGGAGAACCGCTTCGCCCTGCTGGAGCGCCTGACCCAGGAAATCCTCGACCTGGTCATGGCCCACCCGGCGGTGCGCTACGCCGAGGTGGAAGTGGACAAGCCCCACGCCCTGCGCTTCGCCGAGTCGGTGTCGATCGCCCTCGCCGCGCAGCGCTGAGCCGCGCGCGCCGCCTGGCCAACGGCCATTGCTGGCGCCCGCCCCCGCTCTTATCATCTGCCCAGCCCCGAAGAGCCCCGACGTCCCACGACGACGCGCCAAGCGAGAGCCCGACCCATGAGCAAGCCCGAACACAGCATCCTCGACCTCAGCCAGGAACAACGCACGGAACTGGAAGCCGCGGCGTTCCGCACCCTGGTGCAGCACCTGCGCAACCGCAAGGACGTGCAGAACATCGACCTGATGAACCTCGCCGGCTTCTGCCGCAACTGCCTGTCCAAGTGGTACAAGGCCGCGGCCGACGACATGGGCCTGGAACTGAGCCCGGAACAGGCCCGCGAGGAGATCTACGGCATGCCTTACGCCGAATGGAAGGCGAAATACCAGAAGGAGGCCTCGCCCGAGCAGCAGGCCGCCTTCGACACTGCCAAGAAACACTGACGAGCCCGCCTTGATGACCCTCACCGATTTCCGCGCGCGCCTGCGCAGCGAGCAGCACCTGTTCACCGATACCCTGGCGTTCATCGCCGAGCACTACAGCTACAGCCCCAGCGCCTTCAGCAACGGCCCGGTGGAAAACCCGGCCGGGCAGAACGAGGGGTCCTGCAAGACGCTCGGTTTCGCCATCCTCGAGGGCCTGAGCCTGGAGGAAACCCTGCTGGCCTTCGGTGAGCATTACCGCGCGGTGCGTGATACGCCCGAGGGTACTGATCACGCCAATATCCGGGCGCTGCAGAATACCGGCCTGGCCGGCGTGCGATTCGAGCGTCAGCCGTTGTCGCGGCGCGGTTGAGGCCCCCGGATACAGAAAGCCCCGCTGATGCGGTAATGCTGTTCACTTAAGCGATATGTGGTGTTCAACGAAGGTGCGCCAGCCTGGCTTCGCTCCCTCACCCCAGCCCTCTCCCAAAGGGAGAGGGGGCTATTCGGAGCGTGCGGGGAGTTCGGCGTCATCCCGGAACGCCTACCTCTTCTCGTCATTCCCGAGAACGCGAGCCCTGGGTTCGCGAGCAAGCTCGCTCCTACGAAAAGCCAAAGCGCATTCGCTCTGGCTTTTGCTCTTGAGACTTCCAGAGAAACATCCGCGCACTCCGAAACGCCCCTTCAGCAGGCCGAGCGAAACCGGCGCTCAGGAGGTCATGCGACATGGATGTCGCGAGAGCCCCGATGGGCTACAGGGACGTACCCTCGGGGCGGGCCTCCGTGG
>NZ_JWMC01000034.1:0-8129 GCF_000812405.1 Pseudomonas sp. PI1 | reverse complement strand
CTTCGCATAATATCGTGACGTTACGTTAAGTCGGCTCCGGACAATGCTGATAAGCTCCGGGGCCGATTTAGCGTAATGTCCATTATGCGATGCCCGCCCTAGACATCCCCGAATATCTGTTACGTGACGCAAAACTCTGGTTCCCGGGGCGCGATGCCCTGGACGCGGTTTGCTGCATGCTCGAGGACTACCCGCGGCTTGCGGGTGAGATTCGACAACTGAGGCGCCGGGTTGCCCAGCTCGATGATGAAGGGGCTTTGCTGGATGACCGCCTGGAAGCGCTCCAGGCGGCCTGCCGTGCGATCTTGGACCTTTAGGGCTGCTTGGCCTTGGCTTCGCGTTCCTTGCGCTCCTGGGTGGCTTCCCAGGTCTCGCCAGTGCGCAGCCAGTGGCGTATGAAGCCATATCCGACGATGGCCATGACTGAGCCGGCCAGGATGATGACGGCGAGGATTAGGGCGACTAGGCCTATCGTGATCTGAGTTTCCATGGCTTATTTTCCGTTACGTTACTTATATTCGGTGACTGGCAGGTTTGCCGGTACGATCCTGTAACGCAGTGCTGATCCAGCTTTCAGCAGGTCTTTTACGAACTTTTCGGCGTCCCGCCAGTTGTCGAACGGTTCGTTATCCGGGTTTGTTTCGCCGATCGTTTTCCATTTCCTCGACCGCGTGTCCCAGCTCTGCGCGTGGTATTGGATTAGCTCTGCTGCCGCGTTCAGCGGATTGGCCTTTTCGTTACGTGACGTCAGCTCGGCTTTCAGCCTTTGGACTTCGGCTATGCGGTCGTCCAGCTGGTCGCTGCGGAGCTGGTACATGGCCTTGATCTCTGCCAGCTCCTTTTCCAGCGCGCGTACGCGCTTTGCATCGTCATTTTCGTTACGTTGCGCTTTTTGGCGTTCGCGGTAGAGGCGTTGACGCTCGGCATTGCTCAACGCCTGGCCTGTCGCCGGGCGACCACGGCCGCGCTTGGGTTCCAGGTCCATCGGTTGGGTTTGCTTTTCCAGGTGGTCGATCATGGCGGTTGGCTCCGTTGCCGTTGCTCATGGTCTAATTATAGTAACGTAACGATAAATAGGCTAGCGTAACGTAACGATAAATCAACCGTTCGTCGGTATTTATCGTTACTCTTTTCCGTTACGATAACTCGCGCCTGGCCATCCTCGTCAGGTGCCGCCACCCCGGCTCGTCGTGCAGCTCCATCGCGCGGCGAACGGAGTGCCGGGCGAAGCGAACACTTGACGTTGCACCTTCGAAAACAGCCTCTGCGAGGGAGTGCGGGAGAGCTTTCCCTCCCGCGCTCCTGACGCCTCGCGGGCGAGAGCGGGTTGTAGGGCAGCGCCCTACGGTCTTGCGGGTTTCGATTTGCGTAACGCGTTACGGAAAACGCGCCGGAGGGGTGGGGGTGCTGTAACACCCCCAATTCACCGCGGACTTCCGCGGTTTGGCGACGTTACCAGTCTTTTTCTCGGAGCCCTTGGGTGCATTCCTGGACGTCTTTGTCTATGACGTTTCCAGGCTTCATGCAGTCCTTGGTGCTGCGAACGATGCTTGTGTTTCCCAGTCCCTTGGGGGCGCTCTTCTGTTGCTGCAACGCCCTTCTGGCCCCGTCTGCCATCACTCCATCCCCCGTTCCTGCCATGAATTCCAGGGCTGTTTGTGATGCTTTTTGCTGATATGCCCTTGCGGCTGGCTGCAAGGCTTCTGCCGCCCTTGTTGCTATGGGCTTCTCTTCTGCAATGGCTATCCCTGCGCTGATGAGCAGGGCGATTGTGATCGCAAATCGCCTCATTTCCTTTTCTCTTTGTGCTTACTCGGGGTCTATGACTACTTCGCCGGACGGGCTTAACTTTGCGTAGGTCATTGATTTCAAGAGTATTTCATGCAGCAGCTTTGAGTCGCTTAATGGCGGCTTGCCATGCTTCATTAGCGCCTGGTTTATCTCGATGGACTTCTTTCTCAGAAGCTCCTGTTCTTCCTGGGTGATCCTCAGTTGCATCTGCTTTTTCACCTATTCATGCCCCGCAGTGGCGCCGCATCTCTCGAAGGTTAATGTCGTTTTGTCGACAAGCATTGACATTGACTTGTCGACAAATCTACATTTGCCGCCAGGTCGATTTGTAAATATGTCAACAAAAGGCTGGCGATGTCTCCTTCGACTAATCCGCAATCTCGGATGTTCTACGACTACCTAGCGGTCGAGCAGGTCTTCTCGTTCGAGCTGCCGCAGGTGTCCGATACCCGTATTTGCTACTACGACAAGCGCACCGGCGAACGCCTCAAGGTGACTGAGCCGGGCTGGAAGCATGAGGGCAGCTACTCGACATCGATTTCCATCCGTGCTGACGGCAACAAGCTGGTCGTGAAGGGCAACCCGAGCGCGGTCAATCGCCTGGATAACCTCGATGGGTTTCGCTCGCTCGATGAGTGCATGGCGGTCTTCAACGACATCGTCACGTCGTATACCGATGAGTATGGCTTTCGGCGATTGCCGCGTTTCACCAAGTGCACCGAGTGGGGCATTCGCCAGGGTGAAGACGGCACCAAGTCCAGCATGGTCGGCAACGGTGCTCGCATCCGTCGTATCGACCTGACGACCAATCGGACGGTAGGGAAGGGCAACGACCTGGCTTATATCCGGGCGCTCTCCACCCAGCTGTGGAAGCGCAAGGTGGGCCACCTCTATGAGGACGGGCGAACCGTCGATTGGAAGGCCCGCGACCACTACGAGAAGGCGTATCAGAAGGCGCACGCCATTCGTAAGTTCCTGTTTCCGAAGTGCAAGCGGAATTTTGGTGAAGACTCGCCCGAATTCCGCTACCTGCAATCGCTCGCGAACTACTGCGATGAACATGGCGTGGTGCGCATGGAGCAGGAACTGAAAGCGGAATACCTGCAGCGGGAGCGCCTGGAGTGGTGGGGGCTTTTCGATGAGTCCCGTTTCCGCGACATCCACGCGGAATTTTTGGCGATAGATCAGAAGCTTGAGGTGATGGGTATGGACTACAGCACGATTGCGCAGACGCTGAAAGAGAAGGGCATTGTTGCCTCCACCCAGGCCGCCAACGCGACCGCCAACATCGCCATGCAATGGATGCACTGCCCGGGTATCCAGTTCGATTTTAAGAAACGCCAGATGGAAGAGTACGCGGCGCGCCTGAACAAGATCGGCATCAACATCCGCATGCCCTACGACGTCACCCGGCATACCGCCGTTCTGGTCCGTCGTGCGACCGAAATTGTCACCAACGACAACCTGGTGCTGCCGAGCTTCTACCGGCACGCCCAGGCACCGCGCACTCAGCTGCGCCTGGTGGCCTGACATGTCTCTCTTCGATCTTGACGAGATGGACCGCTTGCTCAAGTGGGACGTTGTTTATCAGGGCATTTACTGCCTGACCGTCTCCGCCGCCAGTCTTGAAGAGGCGTTTCAGATGGCGATGCATGCCCTTGGCGTTGACTCCGATGACGACGTTGAAGTCTGGGAGGTTGAGTGATGCGCCTTCGCCCTCGCTACTTCGTCGCGCTCCTTTGGCATTGGTCGCTGCCTTTCGTGCTGGGCTCGATGTTCGGTCTTTCGGTCTGCGCCTGGCAGCTTCGGCAGATGGGGCCGCAGATTGAGGCGTCTTTCCGGGCTACTGCTGAGCAGGTGTGCCATGCGGACCGTTAGCTTCCAGGGCATCCAGCTTTCGGCCTCTGAGCGTGCCCGCGCGGCCCTTCAGGCATCGCTGCGTAGCTCCATCGTGGCTAATCCTGCGCTGCTTGAAATGCCGGCCGTTCAGCCCGTTCCGCGTGAGTCCCGGGAGGACCGCGAGCGTCGGCGTTACTGGGAAATTGTTGCTGAGTTCAAGCGCTTCGCCCGTACCGAAATTTGGTCTGACGGCACGCCCTGGGTGGGTGATGCCTTCGGCTTCTAACGCCCATTCGGGCACACGTTGAGAGAGGAAAGACGATGGATATTCAGGTTGAGATTGAGAGCGCCGAGGTGGTGGTCAAGTCGGGCAATTCGGCCAAGACCGGCAAGCCCTACCAGATCCGCGAGCAGAAAGCGTACGTCACCCTGCCGGGGCAGAAGTACCCGCAGCACATCAAGGTCACGCTCGATGACAACGCGGCTCCATATGCGCCCGGCCTCTACACCGTCGGCCCGGACAGTTTCTACGTGGGGCGCTTTGAAGACCTGCAGATGCGCCTGCGCCTGGTGCCGCTGGTGAAGCCTGTTCGTCAGGCCAGCTGATCGGGGAGGGCGCCTAGATGCTGATCGCTGAGTTTCTCGCCTTGTACGTCGCTGCGGGCGTGGTTGTTCACGGCCTCGGCCGCTGGGCTCGTTCGTGACTACGTACACGGTCGCCTGCGATGGCGAAATTCAGGTGCTCAGTACCGGCGCGCCCAGTTGCTCCACCCCTTGGGTGCTTGTTGAGTCGCACCAAGATTTCGACCCCACCACGCTCGACCCTGCGGCACTCGCCCAGGCGTTCGGGGTCGGCTTCGTCTTCGTCGGCGTACCGCTTGCCGTCGTGTTCGGAGCCCGAGCAATCCTCAAGATGATTCGGAGTTAAGTCTATGAAACTGAACAAAAATGGTGTTGTCGCCCTGGGCTCGCTCATGGCTGCTGCTGGTTCCGGCCTGGCTGCTGCTGCAGGCCCGGATTTCTCCACGATCACCGCCGGCGTTGACTGGACCTCGGTAGTCAACGGCGTCCTGGCCGTTGCCGCCCTGGTCGCTGCGGTCTACGTCGCCGTTCGCGGCGCCAAGATGCTGCTGAGCATGATTCGCGGCGCTTAATCTGGCCGTCGATCAAAGGGGCGGCTTCGGCTGCCCCTTTTCTTTTGGGGAGGGCGAAACATGGCTGATCTTTATTACTGCATATCGTTCTTTTTTGGTGGCATGTCTGCGCTTTGTTTCTTCTGGAGTCTTTGATATGCGCCGGATAATTGCTCTTTTGTTTCTCGTTTTTTGCAGTGGAGCCAATGCGGCGGATTATTACTGGATGTGGATCAATAGCAATTCATCCACGTATTACGGCGCTTCTCCAGCCGAGTCCTGTAATAAATATATTCAATATCAATGGCCTAGCGCCACTGAAACTTATATAACCAAGATAGTGATGAATTCCGATTCTCAAGCGTCCTGTTTTTTCATGCGAAAGGGGTATATTAGTGAATACTCCACTTCTTTCATTCGCAAGGGCGATTCCTGTCCCTCTGGCCAGAGTTACAACCAGTCTACAGGCGAGTGCTATACGCCTGCCGGCGATGACTATACGTTCTGCAGCAATACGACTGTTGAGTCTGATAATCCAATGGTTTGGATTTCGGGGACTTGCACTGATGTTTGGAAGACTTACGATAAAGCTGTTTACTGCAAGTATTTCTCCAAGACCAATGGCGGCTCCACCGGTCACTCGCAAGTTTCTGTGGATTATGATACTGCTGATCCAGGGCCTATTAATGGTACTTCTGTTGCCGCTAACGAAACTGGCTGTGAGTTGGTTATTGCTACTTCTCAATGCACCGTTAATGCGGACGGCAAGAGTTCTCACTGCCTGGTTACGGGGACTTATACCGGTAATTTAGGTGGCGGCACGGGCAATCCTAAAGATGAAGATTGCCATACCAATGGTGGTTGCGCTGTGCCTGACTTAACGCCCAAGACCGATACAAACAATCAACCGTGCAATTATTCGACGGGTTTTGATGGCTCTCAATCCTGCACGTCGAAACAAGAGACGAAAACGTCTGGCTCGCAGAACTGCGGCACGGCTAATGGCGTGTTCAGTTGTGACTGGAAGGCACCGACTTCCAAGGGCATTGATATTGCGACGAACATCAGTACTTCGACCAATGCGGACGGTTCTACCACGTCCGTGAAGACGGATGTTTCGACCAAGACGGTGTGCAGCGATATGAACGTGTGCACCAGCTCGACGACGACGACCAAGACCACGACGACCAAGGATGGCAGTGGCGTGGTGACGTCTACGCAATCGACCTGCAGCGGTGCGGCTTGCGGTACTGGCTCGGCCTCCAATGGCTCGGGTACGGGTTCTGGCGGCACAGGGGAGGGCGAGGGCGGTGGTGACTGCGTAACGGCAGAGGAATGCAGCGACGGCTCCAGCCCGGATACGCCCAAGCTGGATAACGTGGACGATTACCAGACCACGACACAGAAGTTCTATGACACGGTTAAGTCGAGTCCGATTGCAACGGCAGTTGGCAATATTTCTGCGCCTGATACTGGTACTGCGCCGACATTGACGACACCGGCTATTCAGGCCCTGGGCGGCGTTTCTTTGGACTACGGCATTATTCGTGATTTGAAGACCACGATTGACGATGTTTTGCAACCGACCATGAAGGCTTTCTGGTGCTTCGTGGCGATCATGATATTCCTCATGGCGTGAGGTGAATTATGTTGGATTGGCTGAAAAGTTGGCTGAATGACATTCTCAAGTGGTTTGTCGAGTGGGCCGAGTGGATTCCGAAAAAGATTTACTCGGTGGTCATGGAAGGCATTGGTAAGTTTATTAATGCGTTGCCGGTTCCTGACTTTATGTCGCAAGCCAGTGGTGCGTTTGCGGGCATTCCGTCGTCGGTAATGTGGTTTGCTTCGACGTTTGAATTAAGTTTCGGCATCAAGGTTTGTCTTGCTGCACTGCTGGCAAGGTTTATCCTGCGCCGCATTCCGCTGATCGGGTGATGCCATGCCAATTGATGCGTATGTGGGTAAGCCTGGCCATGGTAAGAGTTATGGCGTGGTTCAGCACGTAATTATTCCGTCGCTCAAACAGGGGCGGCATGTTGTAACGAATATTCCGTTGCAGGTGGATATGCTGCTTGAGGACTATCCCGAGGGCCGCATTACGCAATTGCCTGTCGATTGGGATAAGCGCGATGACCTGGCTGACCTGGCGCCTCCAGGCTCGGTATTGATCCTCGACGAACTCTGGCGCCGTTGGCCGTCGGGTTTGAAGGCAACGGCCGTGCGCGAGCAGGATAAGGCGTTGTTGGCCGAGCATCGTCATCGCGTCGATAAGAACAACAAGTCGATGCGTATTGTTCTGGTTACTCAGGACCTGAGCCAGATTGCGTCCTTTGCGCGTGCGCTGATTGAACAAACTTACCGGGTGGTAAAGAAGACTAAGAAGGCGTATCGCGTGGATATCTACAGCGGTGCGGCCACGGGTGATCGTCCGCCTAAAAGTCAAATGCAACGCCAGTCGTTCGGCACTTACAAAAAGGAGGTTTATCGTTACTACAAGTCCGCTACGCAAAGTGAAACGGGCGACGTGGGTGATGAATCCAAGGCCGACAATCGCGGCAACATCTGGCGGTCGCCGGCGTTGTGGGTGCTAGTTGTGGCCATCCCTGCGCTGGTCCTGCCTGGTGCTTGGGGTGTTCGTCACTTCTTCAGCCCGGAGGCGCATGGCTTGCACGTGCAAAGCGAGCTGGTGAACCCGCCGCCTGCGGCTGCAGCACCGGCGCAGCAGGCGAGGGCGTCTGCAGATCGTGTGGTGCAGGCGGTGACGGGTGTTTCGGTTAGCGGCGCGGCGCCTATGAGCGCGACCTGGCGCGTTGCTGGCTGGCTTGGCTGCTCGGTGCCGGTCGATGGGGATCCGTCCAGGGTGAAGCCTTGCGGGGCTTCGGTGACGGGTTCCGGCTCGGTCAGCCGGACGTCGAGTGTCGTGCTCAGTGACGGTTCGTCCAGGCGCATCGTGCCGATGGCTGACTGCCGGTGGATTGAGCGCGATCTGTACGTGTTGTGTGACGTGGACGGCGAACGGGTGACGCCCTGGACCGGTCGCGGCGCGGTGACGAAGGTCGTGGATCCGGAAGCATCTGTGCAGGCCCAGCAATCAGTCGGGCGCAGCGAGCGGAGCGACCTGCGACCGGCTGATGCCGGGCCGCTTTCAGCGTCCGTTCAGCGGCCCTCGACGCCGCACGCTACAGCGACAGTCGTAACCGTTGTGCCGGACAGCGAGTATGCTTCGCGCCCCTGGAGGGGCCAGGATGATTGAGCCTGCAGACGTGTTTGTTACGGCGTGCCTGGCGGCGCCGTTGCTGGTCCTGAACATCCTGGCGGTTTCCGAGCTACTGGGCTTCATCGCTCGGTGCTTAGGCTTCGCATAAT
>NZ_JWMC01000033.1:0-107580 GCF_000812405.1 Pseudomonas sp. PI1 | reverse complement strand
GCATGACCTCCTGAGCGCCGGTTTCGCTCGGCCTTCTGAAGGGGCGTTCCGGTGCGCTCGGGTATTTCTCTGGAAGTCCAAAAGCCAGAGCGAATGCGTTTTGGCTTTTCGTAGGAGCGAGCTTGCTCGCGAACCCGGGGCTCGCGTTCCCGGGAATGACGGGAGGAGGTAAGCGTTCCGGGATGACTCCGAACTCCCCGCACGCTCCGAACAGCCCCCTCTCCCTTTGGGAGAGGGCTGGGGTGAGGGAGCGAAGCCAGGCTGGCGCACCTTCGCTGAACCACCACCTATCGCTTGAGTGAACAGCATTACGCCACGGCGGGGGTTTCCGTTATTCCTGGTCGTCGAGGAAGTGCAGCAGTTGGCGGCGCTGCTTCTTGCTCGGCCGGCCGTCGGTCTGCACGCCCAGGGCGCCGGCCTTGCGCATGGCCGCCGCGTCCTCGCGGCGCTTCACGCTCTCGGCGGTTTCCTCGTAGAGCAGCTGCGCCTCCGGCGCGCCGCGGCGCACGCCCGACAGCGCCTTGACCACCACGGTGCGCTCGTCGAACCCGGTGCGCAGCACGTACTCCTCGCCGACCTTCGGCTCCTTGCTCGGCTTGCAGCGCTCGCCCCGGCAATGCACCTTGCCACCCTCGATGGCCGCCTTGGCCAGGCCGCGGGTCTTGTAGAAACGCGCAGCCCACAGCCACTTGTCCAGGCGTACCCTGTCGTCGTCTTTCTCGCTCACGGCCTCATCCACACTTCTGCAACCTGGCCAGTCTACCCTCGGCCCGGCGTTCCCGGCAGGCCCCTGGCGGGCGCCGATGGCCCTGCTAGAATGCCGCAAAACCCTGGGATGGCTCCTTTTGAAGACATTCGACCACCTGTCAGTGATCGGCCTGCGCGAATGGATCGCCCTTCCCGACCTGGGCATCGTCGGCCTGCGCGCGAAGATCGACACCGGCGCCAGCACCTCCAGCCTGCACGCCAGCGACATCGCCACCTTCCAGCGTGACGGCCGCGACTGGGTGCGCTTCACCGCCCACCTGGGCACCCAGGTGCAGCGCCGCCACCGCTGCGAGGCGCCGCTGGTGACGATGAAGACCATCCGCAGCTCCAACGGCCAGGCCCAGACGCGCTACGTGATCCGCACCACCCTGGCCCTGGGCGACCGCGCCTGGGCGGTGGAATTCACCCTGGCCTGCCGCAAGACCATGCGCTACCGCGTGCTGCTGGGTTCCAAGGCCCTGGTCCAGGGCCAGTTGGTGGTCAACCCGGCGCTGACCTACGTCCAGGACAAACCCCTCATCATGGTTACCCCCGCCCTTTCAGGTGCCCAATGAAAATCGCCGTGCTGTCGCGCAACCCGCGCCTGTATTCCACCCGTCGGCTGGTGGAGGCCGGGCAACAACGCGGGCATGAAATGGTGGTGATAGACACCCTGCGTGCCTACATGAACATCGCCAGCCACAAGCCGCAGATCCACTATCGCGGCCAGCCGCTGGAAGGCTTCGATGCGGTGATCCCGCGCATCGGCGCCTCGGTCACCTTCTACGGCTGCGCGGTGCTGCGCCAGTTCGAGATGATGGGCGTGTTCCCGCTCAACGAGTCGGTGGCCATCGCCCGCTCCCGCGACAAGCTGCGCTCGCTGCAGTTGCTCTCGCGCAAGGGCATCGGCCTGCCGATCACCGGCTTCGCCCACTCCCCGGACGACGTGCCGGACCTGATCCAGATGGTCGGCGGCGCGCCCCTGGTGATCAAGCTGCTGGAGGGCACCCAGGGCGTCGGCGTGGTCCTGGCCGAGACGCAGAAGGCCGCAGAATCGGTGCTGGAGGCCTTCATGGGGCTGAAGCACAACATCATGGTGCAGGAGTACATAAAGGAAGCCGGCGGCGCCGACATCCGCTGCTTCGTGGTGGGCGACAAGGTGATCGCCTCGATGCGGCGCCAGGCCGCGCCCGGCGAGTTCCGCTCCAACCTGCACCGCGGCGGCAGCGCCAGCCTGATCAAGATCACCCCCGAGGAGCGCATGACGGCGATCCGCGCGGCGCGGATCATGGGCCTGAAGGTGGCCGGCGTGGACATCCTGCGCTCGCACCACGGCGCGCTGGTGATGGAGGTGAACTCCTCGCCGGGCCTGGAAGGCATCGAGACCACCACCAGCAAGGACATCGCCGGGGTGATCATCGAGTACCTGGAGAAGAATGCCGGGCCGCATATGGTGCGGACTAAAGGTAAAGGGTGAGGAGGCACGTACGCGACGCATGCGTCGCGCCGACGAACGACCGGCCATGGATGGCCGGGCTGGGGGTGCCGACGGGCACGATGCCCCGACAGGGATGTCTACGCAGGATCACCATGAAGCACATCAATCTCCCGCCCGCTCACGAATAACCCCATGCCCAAATCCCCCCGCTCCTCCGACCTGACCTGGTCGCCCTTCGAAGGCCGCGTCGCCCTGGTCGCCCCGGCCTCCTCCATCGCCGAGGAGGTCTTCGAGGCCACCCTGCGCCAGCTGGAGGTGCTGGGCATCGACTACCACCTGGGCGAGCACGCCGAAGCCCGCTACCGCTACCTGGCCGGCAGCGCCGAACAGCGCCTGGAGGACTTCCACCGGGCCTTCGAGCTGCCGGACGTGAGCGCCGTCTGGTGCCTGCGCGGCGGCTACGGCTGCGCCCAACTGGTGCCCGGGCTGGACTGGACGCGGCTGCGGGCGGCCTCGCCGCGGCCGCTGATCGGCTTCTCGGACATTTCCATCCTGCTCAGCGCCTTCCACCGCCACGGCCTGCCGGCGATCCACGGCCCGGTGGCCAGCGCCCTCGGCCTGCAGCCGCTGAGCGCGCCCAGCGAACAGCGCGAGCGGCTGGCCTCGCTGGCTTCGGTCAGCCGCTTGCTGGCTGGCGAGGACCGTCACCTGCCCTGTACTCACCTGAGCGGTCCGAAGAAGGTCGTGGAAGGCGAGTTGATCGGCGGCAACCTCACTGCCCTGGCCAGCACCGCAGGCACGGTAGCCGGGCTGTACGCGCCGGCCGGCGCCATCCTGGTGCTGGAGGATGTGGGCGAGCCTTACTACCGGCTGGAGCGCAGCCTTTGGCAGTTGCTCAACAGCATCGATGCGCAGAGCCTGGGCGCAGTGGTGCTGGGCACCTTTACCGATTGCCCGCGCAAGAATGTGGCGCATAGCCTGGAAAAGATTTTCGTGGAGTACCTGAGGCCGCTGGGGGTGCCGCTGTACCACGGGCTGCCGAGCGGGCATGGGGCGCAGAATCGGGCTTGGCCTTATGGGAAGGTGGGGCGGTTGGATACCAAGGGGTTGAGCTGGTAGTGCCGGCGTCAGGATCAACAGATCGCGGACGGTGCTTGCTCGAGACTCTGGAGCTGAATTCTAGAGCGCCCTCTCCCTAACCCTCTCCCTGAAGGGAGAGGGGACCGTTCGGAGCGCTTGGGTACTCCTAAGTCAGCCGGCAGCGCCAGCGGTTTCCGGCTGAAACCATCACCTCTCTCGGCACGGACTAGCCCCAAGCCCTACGTAGCAGCCACCCTGTAGGAGCGCGCCCTGCGCGCGAATCGCGGGCAGGGCCCGCTCCTACACCCGTCGGGGATACCGCCGCTCAGGAAGCCCCCCGCGGCAACATCAACCCCAGCGGCAAGCACACCCTGGCCTCCACTCCACCGCCCTCGCGGTTGCGCAGTTCCACGCTGCCGCCGTGCTGCGCGGCGATGCGCTTGACGATGGCCAGGCCCAGGCCGGTGCCCTTGCCGCCGCGGGCTTTGTCGCCGCGGATGAAGGGGTTGAAGATGCTGTCCAGCTCCTGCGGGTCGATGCCGGCGCCGCGGTCCAGCACGCTCAGCACCACGTAGGGCGCGCCGTCGCCGCCGGCCAGGTGGCTGGCCACCTCGACGTTGCCGCCGCCGTGGTTGAGGGCGTTGCCGATCAGGTTGCCGAGCAGGCGCTTCATCGATACCCGGCGCAGCGGGAACGGCGGCAGCGGCTGCAGGCTCAGGCGCACGTGCTCCTCGCCCTGGTTGTAGGGCGCCACCACCTCGCGGGTCAGTTCGTTGAGGTCGCCCGCCTCCACCGGCTCGTCGCGGCCGTCGCGGATGAAGGCGAGGAACTGGTCGAGGATCTGGTCCATGTCCTCGATATCGCGGACCATGTCCTCGACCATCTCGCGCTCGGTCTCGGGCATCAGTTCCAGGGACAGGCGCAGGCGCGTCAGCGGCGTGCGCAGGTCATGGGACACCCCGGCCAGCATCAGCTCGCGCTCGCGCGCCGCCTGTTCGACGTCGTCGGCCATCTGGTTGAAGGCGCGGTATACCTCGGCCATTTCGCTGGGGGTGTCCTGCCCCAGCGGCAGGCGCACGCTGCGGCCCTTGCCGAACTCCCGCGAGGCCACCACCAGGCGCTTGAGCGGCTGGCCGAGCAGGCGCACGAAGATCCAGGCCGCGGCGGTGGACAGCAGGCCGATGCCGAGGAACCAGCCGAGCACGCTCCAGATCTGCTGGCCACGCAGCGGGTGCGGGTAGAGCGGCACGCCCAGCCAGCCGTCGCCCAGGTTGGGCGCGTGGACCCAGAGCATGGACGGGTGGTGGATGCGCAGGCGCGTCTCGGTGTCCGGGCCCAGCTCGGTGCGCATCTGCCGCTGGAAGATGCCGCTGTAGGGCCAGTGCTGTTCTTCCGGCTGGCCGTTCTCGTGGGGCACCCAGGCCAGCCCGGCGGATTTGGCGATGGCCTCGCGCGAGCGCTCGTCGGCGGCCCAGTAGGCGCGCACGGTCAGTGCCGCGCCGTGGCTGTACTGGCGGTCGACCAGCATGTCCTCGTTCATCAGCAGGTAGACCAGCGTCAGCGCCTTGGAGAAGAGCACGACGATGAGCACCAGCCAGAGGGTGCGGGCGAAGAAGCTTTGCGGGAACCAGGGCGGGGTTTTCAAGATGAACTACCACAGAGCACGGAACGTAGGAGCGAGCTTGCTCGCGAACCCGCCCCATTGCGGAGTCGGTTCGCGAGCGGGCTCGCGCCTACAGGAGGATCATTTGCGGGCATTACCGTCCGGCACGAACACGTAGCCCACGCCCCACACCGTCTGGATGTAGCGCGGCTTGGACGGGTCGGGCTCGATCAGCCGGCGCAGGCGCGAGATCTGCACGTCGATGGAGCGCTCCAGGGCGTCCCACTCGCGGCCGCGGGCCAGGTTCATCAGCTTGTCGCGGGTCAGCGGCTCGCGGGCGTGCTGCACCAGCGCCTTGAGCACGGCGAACTCGCCGGTGGTGAGCATGTGCACCTCGCCGCCGCTCTTCTTCAGCTCGCGGGTGGCCAGGTACAGCTCGTAGTCGCCGAAGGTGACCACCTCGTCCTCGCCGGCCGGGGCGCCCGGCACCAGCGGCGCCTGGCGGCGCAGCACGGCCTTGATCCGCGCCAGCAGCTCGCGCGGGTTGAACGGCTTGGCCAGGTAGTCGTCGGCGCCCAGCTCCAGGCCCTGGATGCGGCTGGACTCGTCGCCCTTGGCGGTGAGCATGATGATCGGGATCTGGTTGTTCGCCTCGCGCAGGCGCTTGCACGCCGAGAGGCCGTCTTCGCCGGGCATCATCAGGTCGAGCACCACCAGCTGGAACAGCTCGCGGGCCAGCAGGCGGTCCATCTGCTCGGTGTTCTCCACGGCGCGCACGCGGTAGCCCTGCTCGTCGAGGAAGCGCTCCAGCAGGCGGCGCAGGCGGGCGTCGTCGTCGACGATGAGGATCTTTTCACCTTCGGGCAGGGTGGACGGGTTCGACATAGAAACTCCAGGTTCGGGTCAGGCCGGCAATTATCGCCCAGCCTCGGTTGGCCACGGATTGTCCATTGTTAGCAGATTTTTCCCCGACCGACCGCCCTCTCGCGCGATTTTGCCTGGGTATAATGCGGCGCTTTTGCGGCGGGGCGTTGTCATAGACGCCTGCCGGACGCCCGAGCGAGCCGGCCGGCGCTAGCGCCACACCCCGTATTCTCGTTGGTTTCACCAGGTGGATTCATGGACAGCATCAACACCCGTATCGCCGAAGAGCTCTCCGCACTGCCCTCCGGCCGTGTTCAACCGCAGCAGGTGGCCGCCGCCGTGGCCCTGCTCGATGAAGGCAGCACTGTCCCCTTCATCGCCCGTTACCGCAAAGAAGTGACCGGCAGCCTCGACGACACCCAGCTGCGCCTGCTGGAAGAGCGCCTGCGCTACCTGCGCGAGCTGGACGAGCGCCGCGCCAGCATCCTCGCCAGCATCGAGGAGCAGGGCAAGCTGACCCCCGAGCTGGCCCGCGAGATCAAGCTGGCCGACACCAAGACGCGCCTGGAAGACCTCTACCTGCCGTACAAGCAGAAGCGCCGCACCAAGGGCCAGATCGCCCTGGAAGCCGGCCTGGGCGAGCTGGCCGATGCGCTGTTCGCCGACCCGAACCTGGCCCCGGAGACCGAAGCCGCGCGCTTCGTCGACGCCGAGAAGGGCTTCGCCGACATCAAGGCCGTGCTCGAAGGCGCCAAGTACATCCTCATGGAGCGCTTCGCCGAGGACGCCACCCTGCTCGACCGCCTGCGCGTGTTCCTCAAGGACAACGCCACCCTCACCGCCCGCCTGGTGCCGGGCAAGGAAACCGAAGGCGCCAAGTTCAGCGACTACTTCGAGCACGACGAGCCCTTCAAGGGCGCGCCCTCGCACCGCGCCCTGGCGATCTTCCGCGGGCGCAACGAAGGCGTGCTGAGCGTGGCGCTGAAGGTCGGCGAGGAGCTGCCGGGCACCAGCCACCCGTGCGAAGTGATGATCGCCGAGCGCTTCGGCATCTCCAACCAGGGCCGCGCCGCCGACAAGTGGCTGGGCGAGGTGGTGCGCTGGACCTGGAAGGTCAAGCTCTACACACACCTGGAGACCGACCTGCTGGGCGAGCTGCGCGAAGGCGCCGACGCCGAGGCGATCAACGTCTTCGCCCGCAACCTGCACGACCTGCTGCTGGCCGCCCCGGCCGGCCCGCGCGCCACCCTGGGCCTGGACCCGGGCCTGCGCACCGGCGTCAAGGTTGCCGTGGTCGACGCCACCGGCAAGCTGCTGGACACCGCCACCGTCTACCCCCACGCGCCGAAGAACCAGTGGGACCAGACCATCGCCGTGCTCGCCGCGCTGTGCGCCAAGCACCAGGTGGAACTGATCGCCATCGGCAACGGCACCGCCAGCCGCGAGACCGACAAGCTGGCCGCCGAGCTGATCAGGAAATACCCGGCGCTCAAGTGCACCAAGATCATGGTCAGCGAGGCCGGCGCCTCGGTGTACTCGGCCTCCGAGCTCGCCGCCCGGGAATTCCCCGACCTCGACGTGTCGCTGCGCGGCGCCGTCTCCATCGCCCGCCGCCTGCAGGACCCGCTGGCCGAGCTGGTGAAGATCGAACCCAAGTCCATCGGCGTCGGCCAGTACCAGCACGACGTGTCCCAGCTGCAGCTGGCGCGCAGCCTGGACGCGGTGGTGGAAGACTGCGTAAACGCCGTGGGCGTGGACGTCAACACCGCCTCCGCCGCCCTGTTGGCGCGCATCTCCGGCCTCAACAGCACCCTGGCGCAGAACATCGTGGCGCACCGCGACGCCAACGGCGCGTTCAAGTCCCGCGACGACCTGAAGAAGGTCAGCCGCCTGGGCGAGAAGACCTTCGAGCAGGCCGCCGGCTTCCTCCGCGTGATGAACGGCGACAACCCGCTGGACGCCTCGGCTGTGCACCCGGAGACCTACCCGCTGGTGCAGCGCATCGCCGCCGACACCGGCCGCGACATCCGCTCGCTGATCGGCGACTCGGCCTTCCTCAAGCGCCTGGACCCGAAGAAGTTCACCGACGAGCAGTTCGGCCTGCCCACCGTCACCGACATCCTCAAGGAACTCGACAAGCCCGGCCGCGACCCGCGCCCGGAGTTCAAGACCGCCGAGTTCCAGGACGGCGTCGAAAGCCTCAAGGACCTCAAGCCGGGCATGGTGCTCGAAGGCGTGGTGACCAACGTCACCAACTTCGGCGCCTTCGTCGACATCGGCGTGCACCAGGACGGCCTGGTGCACATCTCGGCGCTGTCGGAGAAGTTCGTCAAGGACCCGTACGAAGTGGTCAAGGCCGGTGACATCGTCAAGGTCAAGGTCATGGAAGTGGACATCCCGCGCAACCGCGTCGGCCTGTCCATGCGCATGGGCGACACCCCCGGCGAGAAGGTCGAGGGCCCGCGCGGCGGCGGCCGCGGCAACGGTGGCCAGCGTGGCGAGCGCAGCGCCCCGCGGCAGCAGGAGAAGGCCCCGGCGAACAACGCCATGGCCGCGCTGTTCGCCAATGCCAAGCAACTGAAGAAGAAGTAGGGAAGCCCCATGAGCGAGATGCCCAGCCGCGACGTCATGATCAGCGCCTTCAGCGAGAACATCGGCCTTGAGCCGGTGCGCCTGGGCGATGGCGAGGCCGAAGTGAGCCTGAAGATGGCCGAGCACCTGCGCAACCGCGGCAACGTGATGCACGGCGGGGCGATCTTCTCGCTGATGGACGTGACCATGGGCCTGGCCTGCTCCAGCGCCCATGGCTTCGACCGCCAGAGCGTCACCCTGGAATGCAAGATCAACTACATCCGCGCCGTCGCCGAAGGCGAGGTGCGCTGCGTGGCCAGGGTCCTGCACGCCGGGCGCCGCACGCTGGTGGTGGAGGCCGACGTGCTCCAGGGCGACAAGCTGGTCGCCAAGGGACAAGGCACCTTCGCCCAGCTGTAAGCCCGAGCCCCTTTCCTGCTCTATCCTGACCATCGGCAGCCCGCGCACCACGTGGGCTCCGGTGAGTCGCAGCCCGCCAGGCGACAACGCCGGCCGCCCTCCCCCTTGTAGACCGCCCGGTCCACCCCCATAGTGGGGCGACTGCCGCGTGAAGGACATCAAATTGAGCGACCTACTCTCCCGCCGCCTGGCGCTGCTCGGCGACGCTGCCAACCTGCCCCTGCTCAGCCAGTGTCTGCACGGCATCGAGCGCGAGTGCCTGCGCGTCGACGGCAATGGCCGCCTGGCCCTGAGCCCGCACCCCAAGGCCCTGGGCTCGGCCCTGACCAACCCGCAGATCACCACCGACTACTCCGAGGCGCTGCTGGAGTTCATCACCCCCACCAGCACCGGCGTCGAGCAGACCCTGGCGTCCCTGGAGAGCATCCACCGCTTCGCCAGCCAGCGCCTGGACGGCGAGCTGCTGTGGAGCCCGTCGATGCCCTGCGAGCTGCCCGACGAAGAGAGCATCCCGATCGCGCGCTACGGCAGCTCCAACATCGGCCGCCTCAAGTACGTCTACCGCAAGGGCCTGGCGCTGCGCTACGGCAAGACCATGCAGTGCATCGCCGGCATCCACTACAACTTCTCGCTGCCCGAGGGGCTGTGGCAGCTGCTGCAGCGCCACGAGGACGGCGGCATGGCGCTGCGCGACTTCCAGTCGGCGCACTACATCGCCCTGATCCGCAACTTCCGCCGCTACAGCTGGCTGCTGATGTACCTGTTCGGCGCCTCGCCGGCGCTGGACGCCGGCTTCCTGCGCGGCCGCCCGCACCAGTTGCAGCAGTTCGACGAGCACACCCTGTACCTGCCCTGGGCCACCAGCCTGCGCATGAGCGACCTGGGCTACCAGAACAACGCCCAGGCCGGCCTGACGCCCTGCTACAACGACCTCGAAAGCTACGTCGAGAGCCTGCGCAGCGCGGTGGGCACGCCCTACCCGCCCTACCAGAAGATCGGCACCAAGCAGGACGGCGAGTGGGTGCAGCTGAACACCAACGTGCTGCAGATCGAGAACGAGTACTACTCCAGCATCCGCCCGAAACGCGTGACCTACAGCGGCGAGCGGCCGATCCAGGCCCTGGAGTCACGCGGCGTGCAGTACGTCGAGGCGCGCTGCCTGGACATCAACCCCTTCCTGCCGCTGGGCATCGACGCCGCCGAGGGCCGCTTCCTCGACGCCTTCCTGCTCTACTGCGCGTTGCAGGACAGCCCGCTGCTGGCCGACGGCGAGTGCGGCGCGGCCACCAGCAACTTCCTCAAGGTGGTCAAGGAAGGCCGCCGCCCGGGGCTGCACCTGCAGCGTGGCGGGCAGACCGTGCCGTTGCAGGTCTGGGCCAGCGAACTGCTGGAACGCATCGCGCCCATCGCCGAACTGCTCGACCGCGCCACCGGCGGCGACGCCCATGCGCAGAGCCTGGCGCAGCAGCGCGAGAAGGTGGCCGATCCGGAGCGCACGCCGTCCGCGCAGGTCCTGGCGGAAATGCGCGAGCGCGGCGAAAGCTTCACCGCCTTCGCCCTGCGCAAGAGCCGCGAACACGCGGAAACCCTCGCCCGACCGCTGCCGGCCATCGAGCAGGAAGCCTTCGAGGCCATGGCGAAGATCTCCCTGGCCGAACAAGAGGAACTGGAACGCCAGCCGGAAGGGGATTTCGACACCTTCGTGGCGGCCTACCAGGCGAGCATCCTCGGGGTGATCGGCGTTTAAGCCCCGTCGTAGGAGCGGACCTTGTCCGCGATAGCCGGATGCCCCGGCGCGATTCGCGGATAAGATCCGCGCCGCCCCGCCCACACCATTCCCCTGTAGGAGCGCGCCCTGCGCGCGATTCGCGGGCAGGGCCCGCTCCTACAGGTTGTGCCGGGAAGCACGGTATTCCTCCCCCGTAGCGGACCTTGCCCGCAATAGCCGGACATCCCGGCGCGATTCGCGGATAAGATCCGCTCCTACGCCGCCCCACCCGCACCACTCCCTGTAGGAGCGCGCCCTGCGCGCGATTCGCGGGCAGGGCCCGCTCCTACAGGTTGTGCCGGGAAGCACGGTATTCCTCCCCCGTAGGAGCGGACCTTGTCCGCGATAGCCGGACATCCCGGCGCGATTCGCGGATAAGATCCGCTCCTACGCCGCCCCGCCCACACCATTTCCCTGTAGGAGCGCGCCCTGCGCGCGATTCGCGGGCAGGGCGCGCCCTACAATGATTGGGCCTGGAGTAGGGCGGATAACCCCGTCCCGCAGGTGCCCTCACCTACCGAAGCGTTGAACTACAGGCTCTTCTCGAACACCTGCGAATTGCGCTGGTAGTTGTACAGCGACGCCCGCGCCGCCGGCAGGCGTTCGACGCTGCTGGGCTGGAAGCCGCGCTCGCGGAACCAGTGGGCAGTGCGGGTGGTGAGCACGTAGAGGGTCTTCACGCCCAGGGCCCGGGCGCGCTTCTCGATACGCTCCAGCAACTGGTCGCCGCGCCCGCCGTGGCGGTATTCCGGGTTCACCGCCAGGCAGGCCAGCTCGGCGGCGTCGGAATCGGCGATCGGGTACAGCGCCGCGCAGGCGATGATCAGGCCCTCGCGCTCGACGATGCTGAACTGCTCGATCTCGCGCTCCAGCACCTCGCGCGAACGGCGCACCAGGATGCCCTGCTCTTCCAGCGGGCGGATCAGCTCCAGCAGGCCGCCGACGTCCTCGATGCCCGCCTCGCGCAGTTGCTCGAACTGCTCCTGGGCCACCAGGGTGCCGTTGCCGGTGCGGGTGAACAGCTCGCTGAGCAACGCGCCGTCCTCGGTGTAGCTGACGATGTGGCTGCGCCGCACCCCGGCGCGGCAGGCCTGGGCGGCGGCGTCGAGCAGTTCGGCCTGGTAGCTGTTGCCCAGGCGCTGCAGGTGCGCCGGCACCTGTTGCGGGCGCAGTTCGCGGACCAGCTTGCCGTCCTCGTCGAGCAGGCCGCGCTCGCCGCCGAACAGGATCAGCTTGTCGGCGTCCAGCTCGATGGCCGCGCGCATGGCCACGTCCTCGCAGGCGAGGTTGAAGATTTCCCCGGTGGGCGAGTAGCCCAGGGGCGAGAGCAGCACGATGGAGCGCTCGTCGAGCAGGCGGCCGATGCCCTTGCGGTCGATGCGCCGCACCTCGCCGGTGTGGTGGTAGTCGATGCCCTCGACCACCCCGATCGGCCGCGCCGTGACCAGGTTGCCCGAGGCCACGCGCAGGCGCGCGCCCTGCATGGGCGAGGCGGCCATGTCCATGGACAGCCGCGCCTCGATGGCGATGCGCAGGCTGCCCACGGCGTCGATCACACATTCCAGGGTGGGCGCGTCGGTCACCCGCAGGTCGCGGTGGAAGCGCGGCGCCAGGCCGCGCTGGGCCAGGCGCGCCTCGATCTGCGGGCGCGAGCCGTGGACCAGCACCAGGCGCACGCCCAGGCTGTGCAGCAGCACCAGGTCGTGGACGATGTTGCCGAAGTTCGGGTCTTCCACGCCCTCGCCGGGCAGCATGACCACGAAGGTGCAGTCCCGGTGGGCGTTGATGTAGGGAGAAGCGTGACGTAACCAGGTGACGTAGTCTTGCATTGTCCAGGTGGCCTGTGAGCGGGCGATGAAGGGTTGTCGAGTGCGAATGGCCGCAGGGGCGGCGGGAGCGGCGGTTATCGTCGTCGCATGCACATCGACGGGTTTCTCCTCTTCAGGGCGGTTACAGGCAGTAATGCTGGATCAAGCCGCGCAGCAGTTCCACGGTCGGCGGGATGCGAGCGAGTTCCAGATGTTCGTCCGGCTGATGGGCGCAGGCGATGTCGCCGGGGCCCAGGACCAGGGTCTGGCAACCAAGCTGCTGAAGATACGGTGCTTCGGTGCCAAAGGCTACCGCTTCCGCCGAATGCCCGCTGAGGCGCTCGGCCAGGCGCACCAGCTCGCTGTCCGCGGCCTGCTCGAAGGGCGGTACGGCGGGGAACAGCGGCTGGTAGTCCAGGCGCACCGCAAAGCGCTCGGCCAGGGGCGCCAGGCGCTCGCCGATGGCCCGGCGCAGGGCCTGCGGGTCCATGCCCGGCAGCGGCCGCAGGTCGAACTCCAGGGCGCACTGGCCGCAGATGCGGTTGGGGTTGTCGCCGCCATGGATGCAGCCCAGGTTCAGCGTCGGCTGCGGCACGCCGAACTGCGGGTTGTCGAATTCCTTCTGCCACTGCGCGCGCAGCGCCAGCAGCTCGCCGATGGCCGCGTGCATGGCCTCCAGGGCGCTGTGGCCGAGGCTCGGGTCGGAGGAGTGGCCGCTCTGCCCGAGGATGTCGATGCGCTCCATCATCACCCCCTTGTGCAGGCGGATCGGCCGCAGCCCGGTGGGCTCGCCGATCACCGCGGCGCGCCCCAGCGGCCGGCCGGCCTCGGCCAGGGCGCGGGCGCCGGCCATGGAGCTTTCCTCGTCGCAGGTGGCGAGGATCAGCAGCGGCTGGCGCAGGGGCTTGTCCAGCAGCGGCAACAGCGCCTCGATGGCGATGGCGAAGAAGCCCTTCATGTCGCAGCTGCCCAGGCCATACCAGCGGCCATCGCGCTCGTCCAGGCGCAGCGGGTCGCTTTTCCACAGCGACTCGTCGTAGGGCACGGTGTCGGTGTGCCCGGCCAGCACCAGGCCGCCGGGGCCGCTGCCCAGGCTCGCCAGCAGGTTGAACTTGCCCGGGGCGATCTCCTGCAGTTCGCAGGCGAAGCCCAGGTCGCCCAGCCAGTTGGCCAGCAGCTCCACCACCGGGCGGTTGGACTGGTCCAGGGCGGGCTGGGTACAGCTCACCGACGGCAGGGCGAGCAACTGGGCGAAACGGTCTTTCAGGCTCGGCAGGGGCATGGGCGTCTCCGGAAGCGTTGTACCCATCATGGCCCAGGATGGCGTGCAATTGAACCGCCGCTGTCGCGTGGAACAGCGGCGCGGCGACGCGGTCCTGTACACTAGCGGGCTTCGACGAACGCTCCCGCGCCAAGCCCTGCGGGCCCGTCTACCCTTTTCCTTCCCGGACTCCGCCATGCAGAAAGAAACCGAAATCAAGCTGCGCGCCAGCCGCCAGACCCTCGAGGCGCTGCGCGACCACCCGCTGCTGAAGAAGCGCAACAAGTCCGGCTGGCAGCAGAGCGAGCTGTACAACCAGTACTACGACACCCCCGGCCGCGACCTGGCCCGGGCCAAGGTGGCGCTGCGCCTGCGCCGCGACGGCGAGCAGTACATCCAGACGCTGAAGAGCCGCGGCCACAGCGTCGCCGGGCTGTCCGAGCGCAACGAGTGGGACTGGTACCTGGACAAGCCCGAGCTGGACCTGGGCAAGCTCGACGACTCCTGCTGGCCGGCGGCCCTGGCCGACCTCGACAAGCAGCAGCTGCAGCCGATCTTCAGCACCGACTTCACCCGCCAGCGCGCCGAGATCGCCTGGGGCCGCGGCAAGTCCAAGGTGGCGATCGAAGCCGCCCTCGACCTGGGCAAGGTCGTCGCCGACCAGCAGGAAGAGGAAATCTGCGAGCTGGAGCTGGAACTGCGCCAGGGCGAACCCGCAGCGCTGCTGGAACTGGCCGCCGAGCTGGCTGCCGACCTGCCGCTGATGCCCTGCGACATCAGCAAGGCCGAGCGCGGCTACCGGCTGTTCGACCCGGCCAGCTACACGGTGCACCCGGACACCCAGAAGCTGCTGGCGGAAACCCCGCTGGACGGCGCCTTCGCCGCCATCGCCTGGTCGCTGCTGGGCAGCAGCCAGCGCCTGGCCGAGCAGTACCGCTTCAACGGCCACTGGCGCCTGCTGCAGGAGTGGCTGCAGCAGCTGGTGGACCTGCGCGCCCTGCTCGGCAGCCTCGGCCAGGCCGCGCCGCGCGCCAGCAGCCGCGAGCTGCGCGCCGCGCTGGACGCGCTGATCGGCGACTGGCGGCCGCGCATCGAACAGGGCGAAGACGACGAGGCCGCGCGCCAGCAGGCGCCGGAAGCCTTCCGCGCCGAACTCGGCCAAACGCGCTGGGGCCTGTTCTCCCTGCAAGCCTCGCGCTGGCTGCTGGCCCGCGCCTGGCAGGAAGGCCGCAACGAGCGCGGCAACCGCCAGGGCGCCGCGGCCCTGGGCAAATGGCTGCCGCGCCTGCTCGCCGAGGAGGCCGAAGGCCTGCCCCTGGCCCGCGCCCAGCAGCAGCCGGAACTGCTCGCCGAACAACTGCCGCGCCTGCAACGCCTGCTGGTGTGGCTGCGTCTGGCCCGCGGCGTGCTCGACCTGCCCGAGGCCGACCGCCTCTACGGCGAGCTGGCCAAGCTGGAACAGGCCCTGCACCGGCGCGACAGCGCGGACCTGGATGCCCTCGCCGCCCAGGCCCATACTGTGCTGACCCTCAAGCCTTGGAAGGCGCTTTTGAAATAAGCTGGGGAACCCGACGGCGCGGGCCGGACTCAGACCAGCTCCACCCGCAGCCGTCCGCGGCACACACGAACGCAGGGAGTCCGAATGTCCGTCTTCGCTTCGCCCGCCCAGGATCGCTGGCTTGACCTGGCCGATATCCTCCACGAGCTGGTCGCCCAGGGCCGCGTCGCGCAGAGCGACGCCGAGCAGTGCCTGGCGATCCGCCGCAGCGCGGTGAAGAACCAGCAGCACCCCCTGGAATTCCTCGCCGCCCAGCAGGTGCCGGACCAGCACCGCCCCGGCCGCCACCTGGACCTAGACGCCCTGGTGCACTGGCTGGCCGAGTATTCCGGCCAGCCCTACCTGCGCATCGACCCGCTGAAGATCGACGTCGCCGCGGTCACCCCGCTGATGTCCTACGCCTTCGCCCAGCGCCACAGGATTCTCGCCGTGGCGGTGGCGCCGGACAGCGTCACCATCGCCAGCGCCCAGCCCTTCGTGCACAGCTGGGAAGGCAACCTGACCCACGTGCTCAAGCGCCCGATCAAGCGCGTGGTGTGCAACCCGCAGGACATCCAGCGCTTCACCACCGAGTTCTACCGCCTGGCCAAGTCGGTCAGCGGCGCCTCCGCCCAGGACATGAAGACCAGCGGCGTGGGCAACTTCGAGCAACTGCTCAACCTGGGCGCCAGCGACCAGGAGCCGGACGCCAACGACGCGCACATCGTCACCATCGTCGACTGGCTGTTCCAGTACGCCTTCCAGCAGCGCGCCAGCGACATCCACATCGAGCCGCGGCGCGAGCAGGGCACGGTGCGCTTCCGCATCGACGGCGTGCTGCACAACGTCTACCAGTTCCCGCCGCAGGTCACCATGGCGGTGGTCAGCCGCCTGAAGTCCCTCGGCCGCATGAACGTCGCCGAGAAGCGCAAGCCCCAGGACGGCCGGGTGAAGACCAAGACCCCGGACGGTGCCGAGGTGGAACTGCGCCTGTCGACCCTGCCCACCGCCTTCGGCGAGAAGATGGTGATGCGGATCTTCGACCCCGAGGTGCTGCTCAAGAGCTTCGACCAGCTGGGCTTCTCCCCCGAGGACCTGCGCCGCTGGCAGAGCATGACCAACCAGCCCAACGGCATCATCCTGGTCACCGGCCCCACCGGCTCGGGCAAGACCACCACCCTCTACACCACGCTCAAGCAGTTGGCCACGGACGAGGTGAACGTCTGCACCATCGAGGACCCGATCGAGATGATCGAGCCCTCGTTCAACCAGATGCAGGTGCAGCACAACATCGACCTGACCTTCGCCAGCGGCGTGCGCGCCCTGCTGCGGCAGGACCCGGACATCATCATGGTCGGCGAGATCCGCGACCTGGAGACCGCCGAGATGGCCATCCAGGCGGCGCTGACCGGGCACCTGGTGCTCTCCACCCTGCACACCAACGACTCGCCCACGGCCATCACCCGCCTGCTGGAACTGGGCGTGCCCTACTACCTGATCCGCGCCACTGTGCTCGGCGTCATGGCCCAGCGCCTGGTGCGCACCCTGTGCCCGCACTGCAAGGCGCCGCTGGAGCTGGAGGAGAGCGACTGGCAGGAGCTGACGCGGCCCTGGAACGCCCCGCTGCCCACCGGCGCGCAGCAGGCGGTGGGCTGCCTGGAATGCCGCGACACCGGCTACCGCGGCCGCGCCGGGGTATACGAGATCATGCTGCTGACCGACAGCCTGAAGGAACAGATCACCGCCGACACCGACCTCATCCCGCTGCGCCGCCAGGCCTTCAAGGAAGGCATGCGCAGCCTGCGCCTGTCCGGCGCACAGAAGGTCGCCGCGGGCCTGACCACCATCGAGGAAGTGCTGCGGGTGACGCCGCAGAGCGAGCAGAAATAGGAAATCTCCGAGCCCGACAGGGCTCGCGGGATGACACGGGAAAGGGTTAGCTTTTCCCGCCGCCCCGCTCCTTTGGGAGCCGGGCGCCACGGAAGTCCCAATCGACCAAGGAGTGCAGCAAATGGAAACCGGCAGTGTCCTGATCCTCTTCGTCATCCTCGCGGTGGCGATCGTGTTCATGGGCTTCAAGGTGGTGCCCCAGGGCAACGAGTGGACGGTGGAGCGCTTCGGCCGCTACACCGGCACCCTCAAGCCGGGGCTGAACATCATCGTCCCGGTGATGGACCGCATCGGGCAGAAGATCAACATGATGGAGCGGGTGCTGGACATCCCCCCGCAGGAGGCCATCAGCGCCGACAACGCCATCGTGCAGATCGACGCGGTGTGCTTCTACCAGGTAGTCGACGCGGCGCGCGCGGCCTACGAGGTCAGCGGCCTGGAGAACGCCATCCGCAACCTGGTGATGACCAACATCCGCACCGTGCTCGGCTCCATGGAGCTGGACCACATGCTCAGCCAGCGCGACGCGATCAACGAGCGCCTGCTGCGCACCGTCGACGAGGCCACCGCGCCCTGGGGCCTGAAGGTCACCCGCATCGAGATCAAGGACATCAGCCCGCCGGCCGACCTGGTGGAAGCCATGGCCAGCCAGATGAAGGCCGAGCGCCTCAAGCGCGCGCAGATCCTCGATGCCGAGGGCAAGCGCGCCGCGGAAATCCTCACCGCCGAGGGCGAGAAGCAGGCGCAGATCCTCAAGGCCGAGGGCCAGCGCCAGGCCGCCTTCCTCGAAGCCGAGGCCCGCGAGCGCCAGGCCGAAGCCGAGGCGCGGGCGACCCAGGTGGTCTCCGAGGCCATCGCCAGCGGCAACGTGCAGGCGGTGAACTACTTCGTCGCGCAGAAATACGTCGACGCCCTCGGCCAGCTGGCCGCCTCGAACAACAGCAAGATAGTGCTGATGCCGCTGGAGGCCAGCCAGGTGATAGGCGCGGTGGGCGGCATCGGCGAGATCGTCAAAGCCACCTTCGGCGACGGGGCGCCCGGCGCCAAGGGCCGGGGCTGAGCCATGTGGGGCTATCTGCAACACCTGAGCTTCTGGGACTGGCTGGCCTTCGGCACCCTGCTGCTGATCCTCGAGGTGTTCGGCGCCGGCGGCTACCTGCTGTGGATCGGCATCGCCGCCGCGGCCACCGGGGTGCTCGCCTTCTTCGCCCCGGCCCTGGCCTGGACCTGGCAGTTCCTCGCCTTCGGCATCCTGGCGCTGCTCACCGTGGTGTTCTGGTGGCGCTACCAGCACCGCCCGGGCGCCGGCGAAGCCGCCAGCGGCCTGAACCGCCGCGGCAGCGAGCTGGTCGGACGGCAGTTCGCCCTGCACGACGCCATCATCGGCGGCCGCGGCAAGATCCGCGTCGGCGACAGCCTGTGGCTGGTCAGCGGCCCCGACCTGCCGGCCGGCGCCCAGGTGAAGGTCACCGGGCAGGATGGCGCGGTGCTGCTGGTCGAGCCGGCCTGAGGTAACGCGGCAGGTTGGCCCGGCGTTTCGGCCGACCCCGAAGCGCGCGCCAAACGGCGGATAACCTCATAGGTGTCTGCGCCCCGGCGACGGTGGGCAAGGCCCCGGGCAAGGCCTAAGATGGGCGCCTCTATCCCATGGAACGGATGTCCCCCGACGATGCTGCGCCTGCTCAAAGACGAGAAATTCCTCCTCCTCGCCCTGCTCCTGGCGGTGCTGGTCTACCCCCTGGAACACAGCCTGCTCGAAGGCGGCAAGGCCCTGGCCGGGGTGGCCGCCACTGTCCTGCTGGCCTCGATCATCAGCGTCTCGCTGCGCGTGGCGCACCATGCCGAGATTCTTGCGGAGAAAGTCGGCGAGCCCTACGGCACCATGATCCTGACCCTCGCCGCGGTGCTGGTGGAGGTGGTCATCCTGGCCATCATGATGGGCCACAACCACTCCCCCACCCTGGCCCGCGACACCATCTACGCCGCGGTGATGCTGGACATGAACGGCATCCTCGGCCTGGCCGCGCTGCTCGGCGGCCTGAAGCACGGCGAGCAGTCGTACAACGACGACTCGGGCAAGACCTACGTGACCATGATCCTCACCGCGGTGGGCATCTCCATGGTGGTCCCGGAGCTGATCCCGGCGGCGCAGTGGAAGCTCTACTCGCTGTTCACCATCGGCTGCATGGTCATGCTCTACGGCCTGTTCCTGCGCATGCAGACCGGCCAGCACAGCTACTTCTTCGCCTACAACTACGCGGTGCACGGCGAGCAGCAGCACGGCCACGAGGCCCACGGCAGCACGCGCCAGTCCATGGCCCTGCTGGTGGCCGGGGTGGTGCTGATCGGCGCACTGGCCGAGGTCATGTCCAAGGCCCTGGACGTCAGCCTGGAAGGCAGCGGCGTGCCGCCGATCGTCCCGGCGCTGCTGGTGGCGGCCATCTCCGCCAGCCCGGAAATTCTCACCGCGCTGCGCGCCGCGCTGGCCAACCGCATGCAGCCGGTGGTCAACATCGCCTTGGGCGCCTCGCTGTCCACGGTGATCCTCACCGTGCCGGTGATCGAGGCCCTGGCGCTGTTCAAGGGCCAGCCGATCCAGATGGCCATGACGCCGCTGCAGACCGGCATGATGTTCATCACCCTGATAGTGGCGGGCTTCAACCTGCACGACGGCAAGACCAACGCCATCGAGGGCATGACTCACTTCGTGCTCTTCGCCACCTTCCTGATGCTGTCGTTCATGGGATTGTGACCATGCTGAAGATCTACCTCGCCGGCCCCGACGTGTTCCGCCCCGACGCCGCCGGGCACGGCGCGCAGCTCAAGGCACTGTGCGCGGAATACGGGTTCGAGGGGCTGTTCCCGCTGGACGTCCAGGTACCGGCGGAAATCAGCGAGCCGCACCAGCAGGCGATCTGGATCTACCGCGCCAACCTGCGCCTGATCGCCGAGGCCGACTGCGTGCTGGCCAACCTGGCATCGTTCCGCGGTAGCGAGCCGGACAGCGGCACCTGCTTCGAGGTCGGCTACGCCGCGGCCCTGGGCAAGCCGTTGTACGGCTACCTGCCGGACGCCGGCAGCTACGTCGAGCGCATGCGCCGCAAGTACCCGGAATGGCTCGGCCAGCAGCCCGGCCGCGACCGCGACGGCAACGTCCTGGAAGCCTTCGGCCTGCCGCTGAACCTGATGCTGGCGGTGCCCACCCAGATCGTCTCCGGCGGCCCGCGCGAAGCCCTGGAGCTGCTGCGCCAGGATCTGCAGCCGGCGGAGTAGCGCGCGCGCTGCGCGCGATTCGCGGGCAGGGCCCGCTCCTACGCGACTGCGCCGAGGCGCTTTTTCGTAGGATGGCGTTGAGCGAAGCGATACCCATCACCGTGACCGCATGGGTTTCGCAAGCTCAACCCATCCTACGAAAAGCCGTGCATCCTGGAACCGTAGGAGCGGACTCCGTCCGCGATCGGCCGGGCCCGTGCGCGGCAATCGCGGATGAATCCGCGCCTACAAAAGCCGAGCGGCTCAGACCTTCTTCACGAACTCCGACTTCAGCTTCATGGCGCCGATGCCGTCGATCTTGCAGTCGATGTCGTGGTCGCCGTCCACCAGGCGGATGTTCTTCACCTTGGTGCCGACCTTGACCACCAGGGACGAGCCCTTGACCTTCAGGTCCTTGATCACGCTGACGGTGTCGCCGTCCTGCAGCACGTTGCCGACGGCGTCCTTGATCACCTTGGCATCGCCCTCACCTTCGACGGCGGCATCGGCCGACCATTCATGGGCGCATTCCGGGCAGACCAGCAGCGCGCCGTCCTCGTAGGTGTATTCGGAATTGCATTTGGGGCAGGGTGGCAGGCTCATGGTCTCTATCACTGACAGTGGGAAAAGACCGTGCATTATATAAGGATTTGCCCGCCTCAGGGGTGCAATTGCTGCAGGTAGGCCGCCAGCGCCTCGATATCCCCGGCCTGCAGTTGCGACGCCACCGCCAGCATGGTCGAGCCGGCGCGGCGCGGATCCTTGTCGCGGTAGGCCTCCAGCGTCCGCTGCAGGTAGGTCGCCGGCTGCCCGGCGATACGCGGCACGCCCTGCTGGCCGAGCCCCTGCGGGCCATGGCAGGCCACGCAGACCTGCCCGAACAGCGCCTCGCCCCTGGCGCGCAGCGCATCGTCCACCGCGCCCTGGCGCGGCAGCACCTGCTGCTGGCTGTAGTACACGGCGATGTTCACCCGCTCGTCGAGGCTCAGCATCCGGGCCGCCTGGTTCATCACGAAGTCGCTGCGCTGCCCGCTGGCGTAGCGCTCGAAGGCAGTGAACAGATAGCCCGGGGCCTGCGCGGCCAGGTTCGGGATGTAGTCGCGCCGGCTGTTGCCGTCGTCGCCGTGGCAGTTGCGACACAGCACGATGCGCTCGTGGCCGGCGGCATAGGCCTGCTCGCGCTTGGCGGGGTCGGCCATGATGGCGTCGAAGCGCGCCTGGGCGGCCTCGTCGCCCAGGGCGGTACAACTGACGGTCAACAGCAGAGCAATCGCGAAACGCATCGCCTCCTCCCCGGAACTCGGCCTGCGGCCTGCCGTTTATAGGCGTGCGCGCGGCGAAGGGCCTGGATGCAGGTCAATGAAGCGGCGAGCCGGCCGCGCCGGAAGGTGATGGCTTTCGCAAAGGCAAAAAAAAGGGGGAGCATCGTGCTCCCCCGGGGACTGAACCTTGAGACCCGTCTGTCCGTCGGTCAGCCTTCAATCTCGATCAGCACCTCGCCCGGGTTGACGCGGTCACCCTTGGCTACGTGGATCGCCTTGACGGTGCCGGCGATGGGCGCCTGCACCTCGGTTTCCATCTTCATGGCTTCGGTGATCAGCACGGCCTGGCCGGCCTTCACGCTGTCGCCTTCCTTCACCAGCACGTCGACGATGTTGCCCGGCATGGTGGTGCTGACGTCGCCCGGCGCGCTGGCGTGCTTGCGCTTGTTGCCGCCGCCACCGATGAACTCGTTGAGCGGCTCGAACACCACTTCCTCGGGCATGCCGTCGATGGACAGGTAGAAGTGGCGCTTGCCGTCGGTCTTCACGCCGACGCCGGTGATGTCCACGCGGTAGCTCTCGCCGTGCACGTCGACCACGAACTCGGTCGGCACGCCTTCGCCGCCGGCCGCGGCCACGCCGTTGCCGGTGGGGATCGGCAGCAGTTCCTCGGGCTTCAGCGCGCCGGCCTCGCGTTCCTCGAGGAACTTGCGGCCGATGTCCGGGAACATGGCGTAGGTCAGCACGTCCTCTTCGGACTTGGCCAGCGCGCCGATCTCGCCGCGCAGCTTGTCCAGCTCGGGCTTGATCAGGTCGGCCGGGCGCACGTCGATGACTTCCTCGTTGCCGATGGCCTGGCGCCGCAGTTGCTCGTTGATCTGCCCCGGGGCCTTGCCGTAGCGGCCCTGCAGGTACAGCTTCACCTCGTTGGTGATGGTCTTGTAGCGCTCGCCGGCCAGCACGTTGAAGAACGCCTGGGTGCCGACGATCTGCGAGGTCGGGGTGACCAGGGGCGGGAAGCCCAGGTCCTCGCGCACCCGCGGGATCTCTTCGAGCACTTCCGCCATGCGGTTGAGGGCGCCCTGCTCCTTCAACTGGTTGGCCAGGTTGGAGATCATGCCGCCGGGCACCTGGTTGACCTGCACGCGGGTGTCCACGCCGGTGAATTCGCTTTCGAACTGGTGGTACTTCTTGCGTACGGCGTGGAAGTACATGCCGACTTCCTGGATCAGCTCCAGGTCCAGGCCGGTGTCGTAGGGGGTGTTGCGCAGCGCCGCGACCATCGACTCGGTGCCCGGGTGGCTGGTGCCCCAGGCCATGCTGGAGATGGCGGTGTCGATGCGGTCGGCGCCGTTCTCCACGGCCTTGAGCTGGCACATGCTGGCCACGCCGGCGGTGTCGTGGGAGTGCACCACCACTTCCAGGGGCAGGGCGTCCTTCAGGGCCTTGACCAGGTCGCCGGTGGCGTAGGGGGTCAGCAGGCCGGCCATGTCCTTGATGGCGATGGAGTCCACGCCCATGGCCGCCATGGCCTTGGCCTGGGCGACGAAGGCGTCGATGGTGTGCACCGGGCTGGTGGTGTAGCAGATGGTGCCCTGGGCGTGCTTGCCGGCGGCCTTCACCGCCTCGATGGAGACGCGCAGGTTACGCACGTCGTTCATCGCGTCGAAGATGCGGAACACGTCGATGCCGTTGACCGCGGCCTTGGCCACGAAGGCGCGCACCACGTCGTCGCTGTAGTGGCGGTAGCCCAGCAGGTTCTGCCCGCGCAGGAGCATCTGCAGGCGGGTGTTGGGCAGCGCGGCCTTGAGCTTGCGCAGGCGCTCCCACGGGTCTTCCTTGAGGAAGCGCACGCAGGCGTCGAAGGTGGCGCCGCCCCAGACTTCCAGCGACCAGTAGCCGACCTTGTCGAGCTTGTCGCAGATCGGCAGCATGTCCTCGGTGCGCATGCGGGTGGCCAGCAGCGACTGGTGCGCATCGCGCAGGATGGTATCGGTAACGGAAATTTTCTTGCTCATGTTCTGAATCCTTCCCCTACAGGCCAGCGTGGGCGGCAATGGCGGTAGCGATGGCGATGGCCAGGTGCGACGGGTTGCGCTTGATCGAGTACTGGGTCAGCTCCGGGTGGCTTTCGACGAAGCTGGTGTTGAACTGGGCGCTGCGGAACTCCGGGTTCTTGAGGATTTCCTGGTAGTAGGGCGCGGTGGTCTTCACGCCTTGCACGCGCATGTCGTCCAGGGCGCGCAGGCCGCGGTCCAGGGCCTCTTCCCAGGTCAGCGCCCAGACGATCAGCTTCAGGCACATGGAGTCGTAGTACGGCGGAATGGTGTAGCCGGTGTAGATCGCCGTATCGGTGCGCACGCCGGGGCCGCCGGGCGCGTAGTAGCGGGTGATCTTGCCGAACGAGGGCAGGAAGTTGTTCTTCGGGTCCTCGGCGTTGATGCGGAACTGCAGGGCATAGCCGCGGTGCTGGATGTCTTCCTGCTTGACCGAGAGCGGCAGGCCGGAGGCCACTCGGATCTGCTCGCGGACGATGTCGATGCCGGTGATTTCCTCGGTGATGGTGTGCTCCACCTGCACCCGGGTGTTCATCTCCATGAAGTACACCTCGCCATCGGCGAGCAGGAACTCCACGGTGCCGGCGTTCTCGTAGCCCACGGCCTTGGCCGCGCGCACCGCCAGGTCGCCGATGTAGGCGCGCTGCTCGGGGGTCAGCTGCGGGCTGGGGGCGATCTCGATGAGCTTCTGGTTGCGGCGCTGGATCGAGCAGTCGCGCTCGAACAGGTGCACGGTGTTGCCGAAGGAGTCGGCGAGGATCTGCGCCTCGATGTGCTTCGGGTTGACGATGCACTTCTCGAGGAAGACTTCCGCGCTGCCGAAGGCCTTGGTGGCCTCGGAGATGACGCGGGGGAAGTTCTGCTCCAGCTCCTCGCAGCTGTTGCAGCGGCGGATGCCGCGGCCGCCGCCGCCGGAGGTGGCCTTGAGCATCACCGGGTAGCCGATGCGCTCGGCCTCGGACAGCGCCTCGGCGAGGTCGGCGACGTTGCCTTCGGTGCCCGGGGTGCAGGGCACGTCGGCGGCGATCATGCTGCGCCGCGCCTCGGTCTTGTCGCCCATGCGGCGGATCACTTCCGCCGACGGGCCGATGAACTTGATCCCGCGCTCGGCGCAGATTTCCGCAAGCTCGGCGTTCTCGGAGAGGAAACCGTAGCCCGGGTGCAGGGCGTCGCAGCCGGTTTCCACCGCCAGGTTCACCAGGGCGCGCGGGTTGAGGTAGCCGGCCAGCGGGTCGGCGCCGATGCTGTGCGCCTCGTCGGCGCGCTTCACGTGCAGGGCGTGGCGATCGGCGTCGGAGTAGACGGCCACCGAACGGATGCCCATCTCGGCGCAGGCACGCACGATGCGGACAGCGATCTCCCCACGGTTGGCGATCAGGATTTTCTTGATCACTTGCGGTTTCCCTCGACCGGGGCTCGTGGACCCGGCACTTGAACCAATCGGCAATCCGCCGCGGAGCGATCCGCGGCGGTTCGGCGCAATGCCGGAGCAGGGTTCCGGCGTTTTTTTACCCTACGCGGGATCGAGGATTACCCAAAATCAATATTTATTGGGATAGCCATAATTTTTGACTTATAGTCGAGCGAACTGACCCGTGCGGGAGCCGGTGCGAATGCGTAAGTCCTTGATGCGAATGACACTTCGCCAACTGCAGGTGTTCCGTGCGGTGTGCGAGAGCCGTTCCTACAGCCGCGCCGCGGAGGAAATGGCGCTGACGCAGCCGGCGGTCAGCCTGCAGATCCGCCAGTTGGAGGAACTGGTCGGCCAGCCGCTGTTCGAGTACATCGGCAAGAAGCTCTACCAGACCGACGCCGCCGACGCCCTGCTGCGCGCCAGCACCGACATCTTCCAGCGCCTGGAAGTGCTGGACATGCAGCTCTCCGACCTCAAGGGCTCGCTGCAGGGCCAGCTGCGCCTGGCGGTGGAGTCCAGCGCCAAGTACATCACCCCGCACCTGTTCGCCGCCTTCCAGAAGCAGCACCCGGACGTCAGCCTGCACCTCACCGTGGTCAACCGCGCCCAGGTGATCAAGCGCCTGTCGGACAACCGCGACGACCTGGTGATCATGTCCCTGGTGCCGCAGGACATGGCCCTGGAATTCCTGCCCTTCCTGAACAACCCGATAGTCGCGGTGGCGCCGCCCGACCACCCGCTGTGCAGCGCCGCCAAGCTGTCGCTGAAGGACCTGGAATCCTGGCCGCTGCTGATCCGCGAGCCCGGCTCGGGCACGCGCAAGGCCTGCGAGGAACACTTCCAGCAGAAGCGCGCGCACTTCCCGCAGACGCTGGAATTCGCCTCGCTGGAAGGCTCACGGGAAGGGGTATTGGCCGGCCTCGGCCTGGCCCTGCTGCCGCGCCACGCGGTGAGCCGCGAACTGCGCGCCGGGCTGCTGCGCGAACTGCCGGTGGAGGAGTTGCCGCTCTACCGCAGCTGGTGCCTGGTGCACGCCCGCGGCAAGCGCCTGAGCCCGGTCGCCCAGGCGTTCGTCGCCTTCATCCGCGAGGAGCGCGCGCTGATCAGCCAACTGGCCGAGCGCTTTTCACCGACGCCCGCGCAGAATTGAGGTAGTTGGCGGCGATCAGGTCGGGATAATCGGACATCTCGCGGTCGAGGCGTTGCGCTTCGAGGCGCTCCTCGATGGCCCGGCGGAACTGCATGCGGCGCTGGTCCTCGAGCTTGCGGCGGGTCTTGCTGTCCAGGTGCTGGGTGTCGTCGATATGGCGTTGCATCTCGCATCTCCCAAGGCCGAAGGGCTGGAGACGCCAGGATGCGGACGACGGATGACAATTTGAGGGCGCGGCGGTGAAGCGCCGGTGACGCCGACGAGCGGTCGGCGCCGCCTCAGGACGTCTCTTCCGACCGCGGCTCCTCGTGGCTCTTCACCACCTTGGGCGACAGGCGCAGGCTGCGCAGGCTGCGCTTGACGCTCTTGAGGTGGTTGACCAGGTCCGGGCCGCGGGCCATGGCCACGCCCATGGCCAGCACGTCGATCACCACCAGGTGGGCGATGCGCGAGGTCAGCGGGGTGTAGATGTCGGTGTCTTCGTGGACGTCCACCGCCAGGTTCACCGTGGCCAGGTCGGCCAGCGGGGTCTGGCTGGGGCACAGGGTGATCAGGGTGGCGCCGGCCTCGCGGACCAGGTTGGCGGTCACCAGCAGGTCCTTGGAGCGGCCGGACTGCGAGATGCAGATGGCCACGTCGCTGGGCTTGAGGGTCACCGCCGACATCGCCTGCATGTGCGGGTCGGAATAGGCCGCGGCCGAGAGCAGCAGGCGGAAGAACTTGTGCTGGGCATCCGCGGCCACCGCGCCGGAGGCGCCGAAGCCGTAGAACTCCACACGCTGGGCGTGGGCGATGGCGGCGATGGCGCGCTCCAGGGCGTGGGTGTCGAGCTTCTCGCGCACTTCCATCAGCGAGTGCAGCGTGGTGTCGAAGATCTTCAGGCTGAAGTCGGTGACCGAGTCGCTTTCGCTGATCGCGAACTGGCCGAAGCTGGCGCCGGCGGCCAGGCTCTGCGCCAGCTTCAGCTTGAGGTCCTGGAAGCCGGTGCAGCCGATGGCGCGGCAGAAGCGCACGATGGTCGGCTCGCTGACGCCCACCCCGTGGGCGAGGTCGGCCATGGAGCTGTGCATGACCGAGGCGGGGTCCTGCATCACGTGATCGGCGACCTTGAGTTCCGACTTGCGAAGCAGATGACGCGACTGGGCAATGTGCTGCAACAGGTTCACTGGGCTGGACTCGGCTATGATCGGCGGAAGGGATGTAGTCTGTTTGTAGTTATACTACAAGTCAGGTGGTCACGCCCAGGCAATAAGTGGTGGAGCAGTACCTGATGATGTCCGAAACTTCCGCATTTCCCCTTTCCTGCGACATTCTGGTGTTCGGTGGCACCGGCGACCTGGCGCTGCACAAGCTGCTGCCGGCGCTCTACCACCTGCACCGCGAGGAGCGCCTGCCGGCCGACACCCGCATCCTCGCCCTGGCCCGCAGCCAGCGCTCGCAGGAGGCCTACCTGGCGCTGGCCGAGCGGCACTGCCGGGCGCAGGTCGCGCGGGCCGACTTCAGCGTCGCCGACTGGCAGAGCTTCGCCACGCGCCTGGACTACCTGGCCATGGACGCCTCGCAGAGCGCCGACTTCAGCCGCCTGCGCCAGCGCCTGAAGTTCGGCCACGAGCGCGTGCTGGTGCACTACCTGGCCACCGCCCCGGACCTCTTCGCGCCCATCGCGCAGAACCTCAAGGTCGCGGGCCTGGCCGGACCGAACACGCGCATCGTGCTGGAGAAGCCGCTGGGCCATTCGCTGGAGTCGGCGCGGGCGATCAACCAGGCCATCGGCCAGGTGTTCGACGAGTCGCGGGTGTTCCGCATCGACCACTACCTGGGCAAGGAGACGGTGCAGAACCTGCTGGCCCTGCGCTTCGCCAACACCCTGTTCGAGCCGCTGTGGCGCAGCGCCTACGTCGACCACGTGCAGATCAGCGTCAACGAGACCCTCGGCGTTGAGAACCGCGGCGCCTACTACGACCACGCCGGGGCCATGCGCGACATGGTGCAGAACCACCTGCTGCAGCTGCTGTGCCTGGTGGCCATGGAGGTGCCGGTGCACTTCGACGCCGAGTCGGTGCGCGACGAGAAGCTGAAGATCCTCCAGGCCCTGCGCCCGATCGGCGGCCTCGACGTGCAGGACCGCACCGTGCGCGGCCAGTACGGCGCCGGGCGGATCGGCGGCCAGGAGGTGCCGGCCTACTGGTTCGAGAAGAACGTGGACAACGACAGCGACACCGAGACCTTCGTCGCCCTGCGCGCCGAGATCGACAACTGGCGCTGGGCCGGCGTGCCCTTCTACCTGCGCACCGGCAAGCGCATGGCGAAGAAGTGCTCGGAGATCGTCATCCAGTTCAAGCCGGTGCCCCATGCGCTGATAGGCGACGGCAGCGGCCCGGCCAACCGCCTGTGGATAAGGTTGCAGCCGGAGGAGCGCATCAGCCTGCAACTGATGACCAAGACCCCCGGCAAGGGCATGCGCCTGGAGCCGGCCGAGCTGGACCTGAACCTGGCGCAGACCGCCAGCCCCGGCAAGCGCCGCTGGGACGCCTACGAGCGCCTGCTGCTGGACGTGATCCAGGGCGACTCGACGCTGTTCATGCGCCGCGACGAGGTGGAGGCCGCCTGGCGCTGGATCGACCCGATCATCGCCGGCTGGCAGGAGCACTACCAGCGCCCAAGGCCCTACCCCGCCGGCAGCAACGGGCCGGAGCAGGCGCAGATGTTGCTGGAGCTGCAGGGGCGGCGGTGGTTAGAGTGAGGTTGCTTGCGAATGGGGGTTCGCCGGCAATTTCGGTGCTTGACCTGAAGAGCGCCCTCTCCCTAACCCTCTCCCTGAAGGGAGAGGGGACCGTTGGGCAGAACTAGATGTTCTGGAGTCAGCCGGCAGCACCGAAGGTTTCCGGCTGAAACCATTCCTTCTCTCGGCACGGACTAGCCCCCTCTCCCTTCAGGGAGAGGGCTGGGGAGAGGGAGAGGAGTCAAACCGAAACACCGGGGCCACCTGGAAACCTCATTCGCGAGCAAGCTCGCTCCTACGAAAAGCCCCACCAGCATTGACCCCGCTCAGGGCACCGAGCCCCCGCCCCCGCTAGAGTGCAGCGTTTTATCCACAACCGTCCCCACGCCATGCTCCAAGCCCCCGAACTGCTCTCCCCCGCCGGCTCGCTGAAAGCCATGCGCCACGCCTTCGCCTATGGCGCCGATGCCGTCTACGCCGGGCAACCGCGCTACAGCCTGCGGGTGCGCAACAACGAATTCGACCTGGCCAACCTGGCCGTCGGCATCGCCGAGGCCCATGCCCTGGGCAAGCGTTTCTACCTGGTGGTGAACATCGCCCCGCACAACGCCAAGCTGAAAACCTTCCTGGCCGACCTGGAGCCGGTGCTGGCCCTGGGGCCGGATGCGCTGATCATGTCCGACCCGGGGATGATCATGCTGGTGCGCCAACACTTCCCCGCGGCGAACATCCACCTCTCGGTGCAGGCCAACGCGGTGAACTGGGCCAGCGTGGCCTTCTGGCGCGACCAGGGGCTGAGCCGGGTGATCCTGTCCCGCGAGCTGTCGCTGGAGGAGATCGGCGAAATCCGCGAGAAGGTCCCGGACATGGAGCTGGAGGTGTTCGTCCACGGCGCCCTGTGCATGGCCTACTCCGGGCGCTGCCTGCTGTCGGGCTACATCAATCGCCGCGACCCCAACCAGGGCACCTGCACCAACGCCTGCCGCTGGCAGTACCAGGCGCACCCGGCGCGGGAGGACGAACTGGGCCAGTTGGTGCGCGAGCCGACCCTCGGCGAAGGCGCGCCCAGCGACGCGGTGTTCCTGCTGGAGGAAGGCAACCGCCCCGGCGAATTGATGGAGGCCCACGAGGACGAGCACGGCACCTACATCATGAACTCCAAGGACCTGCGCGCCATCCAGCACGTGCAGCGCCTGGCCGAGATGGGCGTGCACTCGCTGAAGATCGAGGGCCGCACCAAGTCGCACTACTACGTGGCGCGCACCGCCCAGGCCTACCGCAAGGCCATCGACGACGCCGTAGCCGGCCGGCCCTTCGACCGTGGCCTGATGGACGAGCTGGAGTCCCTGGCCCACCGCGGCTACACCGAGGGCTTCCTGCGCCGCCATGTGCATGACGAGTATCAGAATTACCAGTACGGCAGCTCGCGGGCGGAGCGCCAGCAGTTTGTCGGGGAGTTCACTGGCGCCCGCCGTGGCGACCTCGCCGAGGTAAGGGTGAAGAACCGCTTCGCGGTGGGCGACAGCCTCGAACTCATGACGCCGGGTGGGAACCGTACGCTGCGGCTGGAACGTCTGGAGAATGCTCGTGGTGAAGCCATCGAGGTGGCGCCGGGCGATGGGCACGTCGTGTATCTGCCGGTGCCGGAGGAGGTGGGGCTGGATTATGGGTTGCTGATGCGGGATCTGGTGGAGCGGCCGGTGAAGGCGGGGTGTGGGGGTTGTGGCTGCTGAGTGCTCTTCGTAGGAACGCGGGGACGCCTAGTTCTTGCTCGCGAACGGGACTTCGCCGGTAATCTCGGTGCTTGAGCAGAAGAGCGCCCTCTCCCTAACCCTCTCCCTGAAGGGAGAGGGGACTGTTCGGCGTGCTTGGGTATTCCTGAGTCAGCCGGCAACACCGAAGGTTTCCGACTGAAACCATCACTTCTCTCGGCACGGACTAGCCCCCTCTCCCTTCAGGGAGAGGGCTGGGGAGAGGGAAAAGAGTCAACCCGAAACACTGCAGCCACCGACAAACTCCGTTCGCGAGCAAGCTCGCTCCTACAAAATCCCCCCGACCACCAACTCACGGATTCTGCAAAAACACCACATACCCCCGGAACCACGGACTGCGCTCCAGATACTCCGGCGCCTGCCACTGCCCGTACTGCGCCAGGCCGATGCGGAACGGCAGCTGCAGGCGCGCCACCCTGGGCAGGTAGCGCTGGTAGTCGGGAATCGTCCGCCGCCCCTGGTAGGTCTGCACCACCACCTCGTCCACCACGTCCTTGAGTTCATTGATGGTCGCCGGCTCCGCGTTGCTGCTCCAGTCCAGCAGGCCGGTGATGCTCAGGCGGTATTCGATGGGCAGGCGCCGGCGGAAGTCGCGCAGGAAGGCCACGTATTCGTGGAGGTAGCGGGTGCGGGCGTCGAAGTCGATCTGCACGCCCAGCAGCGGGTTGCCGGCGCGCTGCCAGCGGCGCAGCTGGGCCAGCAGGGTCGCGTAGCTGTCCTCGCTCCAGCGCAGGCTGTGGGCGCGGTAGACCAGCCATACCTGGCCCGTGCGCAGGCGCGGCATGGCGATGCCCTGGGCGTGCAGGCGCGCCGGTTGTTCGGGGGCGCCGCGCGAGGCGCTGACCTGGCCCTGCAGCACGTATAGCGTGCGCGCCTGGCGCAGCACCGGCTGGGCCTGCACGCCGCCCCACAACCAGAAGGCGTCGTAGTCGGCGGCGTCCACCACTCCGGCGCGGGCCGTAGCGCTCCACAGCAGCAGGCCCAGCGCCAGGCTCTTCGCGGCCAGGCCCATGGCCGCGCTACCAGTAGTACTTCAGCGATTTCGCCCAGGGCGTATCGGCGTACTGCGTCTTCAGCGTGCGGAACCAACGCTTGCGCTGCGCCGGGGCGATGTCCTGCTTGCCGCAACCGTTGTAGCCGCTGGGCGCGTAGCAGTTGATGGCGCGGTACAGCGCGTAGGCCTTGTCGTCGCTGCCGGCCTGGGCGTCGGCGATCACCTTCAGGTAGCCGTCCAGGCGCGAATAGGGCTCGCCTTCGAACAACGACGGGCTGCCGCCCAGTTCGCGCACGCCGGGCTGGTTATCCAGCGGGAAGCTGTCGAGGTTGTTGCGCAGGATGAACTCGCCGAAGCAGTTCAGCGCCTGCGGCGGCTGCGGCTCCTGCTGCAGGGCCAGGGCGAGGTCGCGGATGGCCGGGCAGTCGTAGCCGGAGCTGCCCTTGCCGCCCGGCCACTGGAACAGGCTCAGCGGCTGCCCGCCGCCATAGACGAAGCCAAGGCTGGCGCTCAGCGGCTTGGTCGATGGCTCGGCCGGCAGCAGCGCAAGGTCGTTGACGAAGTTGGCGTAGCGGCCGTGCAGCAGGTCCTTGTACAGCAGGGTGAAGAGCGCGGTGTCGCGCTCCTCGGCCGGCGCCGTCTCGGACTTCACCTGCTGGCGCAGCAGCTCGGGGCCGGCGATGTGGCGCAGCAGCAGCTCGCGGATGGCCGGGGTGCGCACCGGCGAGTTCTCCGCATAGACCTTCACCAGGCGGTCGCTGCGCTCGTAGTTGAAGGCCAGCGCCAGTTCCAGCTGCTCGCGCTGCAGCGGCTGGCGGGCCAGGGGCAGCAGTTGCAGCCAGAGCTTCTCCGCGCCCAGCCAGTCGTTGCCGGCCTCCAGGGCGAAGCCGCGCAGGGTCTGCTGGCTGAAGGCGAGGTAGTCGAGCTTCTGCGGCAGGGCCTTCGGCAATTGTTCGGCCGCCTTGGCCGGCTGTTCCTCGACGTACAGCTGCCAGGCGGCCAGCAGGTAGTCGTGCAGCCCCGGCAACTCGGCGAACAGCGGCTTCTGCGCCTGCAGCCCGGGCAGGTCGAGGGCGCGGCCCTCGCCGGCCTCGTGGTGGCGCATCTGCATCAGGTCGAGCACCGCCAGCAGGCGCGGGTCCTTGACCTCGGCCGGGTGCGCGCTGACCAGCAGCTTGTTGTCCACCTCGGCGATCAGCTGGGCCTGGTCGGCGTTGCCCTGGGCCGCTTCCGGCTGGGCGAACAGCCAGGCGTACTCCGCGGCCAGGCGCCCGGGGTCGTTCATCAGCCAGTACACGCGGCGCATCAGGCCCTTGGCCGAGGTGGCGTAGCGGCCCTGTGGATAAGCCTGCAGGTAGGCCTTGAAGTCGCTCTCGGCGACCTTCAGCGCGGCCTGGTCGACCTTGCGCAGGTCGGGGTAGCCCATGTCGTCGAAGGCGTTCTGCTGCGCCTGGTTGAGCTGGCTGCGGCCAAGCATGTAGCGCGCCGTCTCGCGCAGCCATGGCAGCCGGCTGTCGTGCAGGGCCTGGAAGCTCTTGCGCGCGGCCGGGAAGTGGCCGCTGTAGAAGGCGGCGACGCCCTGCAGGTAGCCGGCGAAATCGCGCCCGGCGGGGGAATCCACATCCTTGGGCAGCAGGCCGGCGAGCTGCGCGTCGTCCCACTGGCAACCCTGCAACAGGGCCAGGCGCGCCCGCGCCAGGCCCTGCCGCTCGGCGGGCGGCAGGTCGGCGGCCAGCAGCTGGGCGAGGAAGTCCAGGGCGGTGGCCGGGTTGTTGCTGCGGCAGCGGCTGCCCTCGCCGCTGGCGAAGCGCTCGCCCTCGGCCGGCACCGCGTCCGCCGGCAGGCCGATGCGCACCGCCAGCTCCGCCAGGGGCGCCGCCGGCTTGGCCGCGGCGGCCGCTGCGGGCTCCACGGTCATGGGTTCGTCGAACAGCCGCGTCAGCGGGAAGGGCACCAGGCCGTAGCCCAGCTGCTGCTCGTCATCGGACAGCGCCTTGACCGGCAGACTGGCGCGGCCGGCATCGGCCAGCAGCAGTTGCAGGTTGACCCGGCTGTCGTTGCCGGGGCTGAGGAACGGCAGGCTGTTGCACACGTCCAGGGTGTCGCGCTTGAGGTTCCAGCTCGGGTAGCAGGAATCGTCGCTGCTGGCGTAGGCCTGCTGCGCGGCAAGCACGCCGAAGGTGAGGGCCAGGAGGGGGAGTCCACGCGGGCGCATGCAAGGTCCTTGTCCGTTGGGGCCCGCGCCTTGGCGCGGGGAATTCGCTCTTTGGGCTGGAATCTTACCTCGGCGCACAGGCACTTGCCGCATTCACACAGGCGCCGTAGGAAAAACCAGACGGCGCGCTGCGGCAGATTGTCCAGCTGCGCCGCTATTTGCTGCGGCGCAAAGAAGGTTTTCGCCCAAGGGGTTTCCCTGTGGACAACGCAATCTCGTCCATTAGGAGAAGTACCCATGGCTGACCTGGAAAAAACGCCTTTCTCGCGCCGTAGCCTGCTCGCCGGAGCCGTCGCGCTCGGCGTCGCCGGCTCGGTCCTCGGCAGCGGTCTGGCCTTCGCCAAGGAGTCGGCGCCGCTGCAGACCGGGCCGGCGCCGGACCTGTCGAAGCTGGCCAGGAGCAAGGTCGAGCTGCTCACCCCGCCCTTCGTCCATGCCCACGAACAGCGCACCAGCAGCAAGCCGCGGGTGGTGGAGTTCCGCATGGTCATCCAGGAGAAGGACCTGATCATCGACGACGACGAAACCCACGTCCACGCCATGACCTTCAACGGCTCGGTGCCCGGCCCGCTGATGGTGGTGCACCAGGACGACTACGTCGAACTCACCCTGGTCAACCCGGCCAGCAACACCATGGCCCACAACATCGACTTCCACGCCGCCACCGGCGCCCTGGGCGGCGGCTCGCTGACCATCGTCAACCCCGGCGAGCAGGTCAAGCTGCGCTTCAAGGCCACCCGCCCCGGCGTGTTCGTCTACCACTGCGCGCCCGGCGGGATGATGATCCCCTGGCACGTGGTCTCGGGCATGAACGGCGCGATCATGGTGCTGCCGCGCGACGGCCTGAAGGACCGCGACGGCCGCCCGCTGAAGTACGACAAGGTGTTCTACATCGGCGAGCAGGACTTCTACGTGCCGCGCGACAAGGACGGCAAGTTCAAGCGCTACGCCACGCCCGCCGAGAGCTTCAACGACACCATGCAGACCATGAAGGGGCTGATCCCCAGCCACGTGGTGTTCAACGGCCGGGTCGGCGCCCTGACCGGCAAGAACGCGCTGACCGCCAAGGTCGGCGAGACCGTGCTGATCGTCCACTCCCAGGCCAACCGCGACACCCGCCCGCACCTGATCGGCGGCCACGGCGACCACGTCTGGGCCACCGGCAAGTTCGGCAACCCGCCGGAGGAAGGCCTGGAGACCTGGTTCATCCCCGGCGGCGCCGCCGGCGCTGCGCTGTACACCTTCCGCCAGCCGGGCCTGTATGCCTACCTCAACCACAACCTGATCGAGGGCGTGGCCCTGGGCGCCACCGCGCACTTCCAGGTCGAGGGGCAATGGGACTCCGACCTGATGAGCCAGGTCGAACCGCCCTCGCCCATCAAGTGACGCCACCGGCCGGCCCGCGAGGGCCGGCCCCGCCACGAGGGAACGCCGATGCGCAAGGCGCTGATCATCGCCCTTCCGCTGCTGCTGGTGGCCATCGCCCTGGGCGCCTGGCTGCCGCGCAGCGACCCGAGCCTGGCGCCGGAGACCGTCAGCCTGACGCCGCGGGAATACCGCTTCCGCCCCGCCGGCGACTACTGGCGCGACGCCCGCCCGGTGGACGCGCCGCTGCGCAGCGAACGCCTGGCGCCGCGCTTCGCGGTGATGAAATACCAGGTCAGCCGGGCCGAATACGCCCGCTGCGTGGACGCCGGTGCCTGCCTGGCGCTGGATGGCCAGGCCGCCACGCCCGGCGCCGACCTGCCGCTCACCGGCGCCAGCCTGCTGGACGCGCAGCTCTATGCCGAGTGGCTGTCCAGGCGAACCGGCCAGCGCTGGCGCCTGCCCAGCGATGAGGAATGGGCGTTCTTCGCCGGCTCGCGCTGGGCCGACGACGCCCTGCGCATCGACGACGACGGCCGCAACCCGGCGCGCCGCTGGCTGGCGCGCTACCGCTTCGAGGCCGCGGCGGCCAGCGAAGGCCCGGCCCGGGCACAGCCGCGCGGCAGCCATGGCCTCAACGAACTGGGCGTGGCAGACCTTGCGGGCAACGTCTGGGAGTGGACGCAGAGCTGCCACACGCGGGTCAGCCTGGACGCCGATGGCGCGGAAAAGAGCCGCGTCGAGGCCTGCTCGATCCGCATCGCCGAGGGCCGCCACCGCGCCGCCATCAACGAATTCGTCCGCGACGCCCGCGGCGGCGGCTGCAGCGCCGGGCAACCGCCGGACAACCTGGGTTTCCGCCTGGTCAGAGAGCTGCCTTGACTTGATCCCACTCAAGTTTCGCCACCCCGCGAAACGGGTATGCTGCGGCGGGCCCCAGGGAATCCCGAGCGTGAGCGACAAGCCGACGATCAACCGCGCCTGGCTGGCGAACCTGCCACCCTTTGCCAACTGCACCCGCGAGGAACAGGACGACATACTCCGCCCGGCCAGCGTGCTGCCGCTGCACTGCGGCGCCACTGTGTTCGAGCAGGGCGAGCCGGCCGAGCACTTCTACCTGCTGGTGCACGGCCGCCTCAAGGCCACCCAGCTGACCTGCGACGGCCAGCGCGTGCTGGTGCGCCTGGTCAACCCCGGCGACCTGTTCGGCTTCGTCCGCGCCCTGGGCCGCGAGGACTACCCCGCCAGCGCGACCGCCACCCAGGAAAGCCTGGCGCTGGCCTGGCCCACCGCGCTGTGGGAACCGCTGCTGGCGCGCCACCCCGGCTTCGCCCTGAACACCGTGCAGGCCATCGGCGTGCGCCTGCAGGAAGCCCACGTGCGCTTCTGCGAACTGGCCACCGAGGAAGTCGAACGCCGCGTCGCCCACGCCGTGCTGCGCCTGGTGCGCAGCAGCGGCCGCGCGGAATCCGAGGGCGTGCGCATCGACTTCCCGGTCAGCCGCCAGGACATCGCCGAGATGACCGGCACCACCCTGCACACCGTCTCGCGCATCCTCTGCGCCTGGGAAGGCCGCGGCCTGGTGCGCAGCGGCCGGCAGAAGCTGCTGGTGCGCAACCCGCAGCAGCTGCTGCACATCGCCGAGGGCGACGACGAACGGGAAACCGCGCACTGCGACGCTTGACCGCAATCAAGGAGCCCGGGCCACCGCCCTTCCTAGACTGGCGCCTGCCTACCGCACCGACTCCCGAGGCCCGCCGCCATGCACGACAACCTGACCGAACGCACCCTCAGCGACCTGGCCTGCAGCCTGCCCGGCAGCACCAGCCTGTTGCGCGACTACAAGCTGGACTTCTGCTGCGCCGGCCAGCGCAGCCTGCGCGAAGCCGCCAGCGAACTGGGCCTGGACGCCGAGCGCATCGCCAGCGAACTGCGCGCCCTGCGCCCGGCCAGCGAAGAGCGCGACTGGCGCCAGGCGAGCAACGCCGAACTGATCGAGCACATCCTCGAGCGCTACCACCAGCGCCATCGCCAGCAGTTCCCCGCGCTGCTGCCGCTGGCCCAGCGCGTGGAGCGCACCCACGCCGCGCACCCGCACTGCCCCCACGGCCTGGTGGCGCTGCTGGAACGGATGCAGGAAGAACTCGAATCGCACATGTGCAAGGAGGAGCACATCCTGTTCCCCTGGCTGAACCAGGGCGTGCCGCTGCTGCACGTGCAGGGGCCGATCGGGGTGATGCGCCACGAGCACGACGAACACGCCCAGTCCCTGGCCGCGCTGGCCGAGCTGACCGACGACCTGACCGCCCCGGCCAACGCCTGCACCACCTGGCGCGCGCTCTACGCCGGGCTGGAGGAGCTGCGCCGCGACCTGATGCAGCACATCCACCTGGAAAACAACCTGCTGTTCGTCGGCGCCAACCGGCCGCAATGACCATTCATCGGCCGGAGGCCGGCGTGACAGCATGCCTCACCCCCGAACCTGCGCATGGCGAGCATACTGGGCGGATGTCCCCTGCCCAGGAAAGCTCCGCCATGCAGTCCCAGCGCGTCCACCAGCAGATCCTGCGCGGGCATCACCTGTTCGATGCCCTCGACGAGGCGCAGCTGGAACAGCTGCTCGCCACCTGCCAGCTGCTCAACCTCGACAAGGGCGACAAGCTGTTCCACCAGGGCGAGCCGGCGCATGCGTTCTTCTTCGTGATATCCGGCGCGGTGAAGATCTTCCGGCTGACCCCGGAGGGCCAGGAGAAGGTGCTGGAAGTGGTGGTCGGCCGGCAGACCTTCGCCGAGGCCATGATGTTCATGGACACCCCCGACTACGTCGCCTCGGCCCAGGCGCTGGAGCCGACGCAGGTCTACCGCTTCGCCAACCGCACCTACCTGGAGCTGCTGCACAGCAACCCGCAGCTGCCCTTCGCCCTGCTCGGCACCCTGTGCATCCGCCTGCACCGGCGGATCAACGAGATCGAGACGCTGTCGCTGAAGAACTCCACCCACCGGGTGGTGCGCTACCTGCTGACGCTGCTCAACCGGCACGGCGACGCCGACCTGCGCTTCGACCTGCCGATGGCCAAGCAACTGGTGGCCGGGCATTTGTCGATCCAGCCGGAAACCTTCTCCCGCGTGCTGCGCCGGCTGATCGACGAACGCATCATCGACCTGCAGGGCCGCACCGTGCAGGTCCTCGACCCGCTGCGCCTGGAGCAGTTCGAATAGGCATGCGCCAGTGCCTGTATTGCCAGCAGGCCAGTCCCGACGACCAGGCCGACTGCCCGCACTGCGGCATGCCGCTGCCGGCCGAACAGGCCCTGGCCCGACAGAAGCGGCTGCGTCGGTTCAAGCTGTTCTGTGTCGTCCTTGCGGTGTTCTGCGTGGCCATGGCGGTCTGGTTGCCGCGCTAGGCGTCCCGAAACCGGCCTGCCGGCCGGATCGCGGATGAATCCGCTCCTACCGCATGAGCGAGCATGGCTTTTCGTAGGATGGTGTTGAGCGAAGCGATACCCATCACCGCAACCGCATGGGTTTCGCAAGCTCAACCCATCCTACGAAAAGCACCCTGGAGCAGCCGGCAAGACGCTTGCTCCTACGCTGTTTCCGGGTTCGCACTGCGCCGAGGTGCTTTTCGTAGGAGCGAGCTTGCTCGCGAACGGGGTTTCCGGCGACGCAGGTGTTGGGCTCAAGAGCGCCCTCTCCCCAACTCTCTCCCGCAAGCGGGAGAGGGGGCTGTCCTGAGCGGCCGGTAAATCGGTCGCGAACGGGTCTCGCTGCGGGGGTTGGTTCGCGAGCAAGAACTGGGCGTCCCCCTCGCTCCTACAAAGGGCTGTCCACCGCCTCACTCGCCACATCGTCCCCCTGTAGGAGCGCGCCCTGCGCGCGATTCGCGGGCAGGGCCCGCTACAATGGCGCACGGCCTCACTCGCGGCGGCGGGTCAACTGGCGGTACAGCTGCGGCAGGCGCAGCGGCAGCTGGGCCGGGTCGTGCAGCATCTGGTAGCCCTGGTGGCCGAACAGGTGCGGCAGGTAGTCCGCCGCCTCGCGGTCGATGGTCAGGCAGAACGGCAGCACCCCGGCGCGGCGGGCTTCCAGCACCGCCTGGCGGGTGTCCTCGATGCCGTAGCGGCCCTCGTAGCAATCCAGGTCGTTGGGCTTGCCGTCGGTGAGGATCAGCAGCAGGCGCTGACGCTCGCCGCGTTCGAGCAGCAGTTGCGTGGCCCGGCGGATCGCCGCGCCCATGCGTGTGTAGTAGCCGGGGCGCAAGGCGCGGATGCGGCCGCGCACGGCGTCGCCATAGCGCTCCTCGAAGCTCTTCAGCTGGGTCAGGCGCACGTGGTGCCGGCGCAGCGAGGAAAAGCCGTATAGCGCGAAACGATCGCCCACCGCCTGCAATGCCTCGCCGAACAGCAGCAGGCTGTCGCCGATCAGGTCGATGACGCGGTGGCGGTCGTCCAGGTGCGCGTCGGTGGACATCGACAGGTCGGCCAGCAGCAGGCAGGCCAGGTCGCGGCGGGTTTGCCGGCGTTCGAGGAACAGGCCGGTCTCGGCGCAGGCGCCCAGGCGCCGTTCGACGCTGAAGTCCAGCCAGGCCTGCAGGTCCGGCTCGCTGCCCTGGGGCTGGCGGCGCAGCCACTGCGGTTGCTGGCGCAGGCCTTCGAACTGCCGGCGCAGACGCCGGGCGATGGGCGCCAGCGCATCCGGCAGCGGCGCCGGCGCGGCGTCGCGCGGCAGCATCGGTTGCAGGCAGACGTGGTCGGGCAGCAGGCACTGGCGCCGGTAGTCCCACTCCGGCAGGCGGATGCCCTCGCCCAGCGGCAGGTCGTCGTATTCGGCCGCCGGCAGGTCGAGGTCCAGGCGCAGGCCGCCGCCCTTGCGCTGGCGTTGCCGGGACAGGCTCAGGTGGTCGAGGTCCTCGGCCACCCGCGCGGCGTCCAGGTCCTCGCTGTCGTCGCCGGCGCGGTCCAGCTCGACGTGCTCGGACCAGCTGAACAGGTTCTCCAGACGGAACAGCAGCAGGCCGCCGCGCCCCGGGTCCTGTTCGGTGCGCTCGCCACGCTTGCGGGCGATGCCGTTGCGAGCGTCGCCCGTCGGCCTGCCCTGCTCGTCGCCGTCGACCAGCTCGGTGCGCTGCGGCGCCGCCAGTTGCTGCGGCGGATACAGCCACAACGGCAGCGGCCAGGGCGCGCGCTCGCTGCGCGGCAGGCGGAGGACGCTGCCCGGCTCGCGCAGGGCCTGGCGCAGCGCGCGCTCCAGCAGCGCCTCGGCCGGCGGCAGCTGGGCCGGGTCCGGGCGCAGCGGCAGCAGCGCCTCCACCAGGCGTTCATAGCGCGGGCGCAGCAGCGGGTAGCGCTGCAACACGGCGAGGGTCCAGGCCTGGTTGTCGCCGGCCCAGTGCCGCAGCGGCTGGCTGTGTGCCGCGAGCAGCGCCAGCCAGCGGTAGAGTTCACGATTCAGTTGCGCATCGGGGTACACCGCCAGGCTGGGCGGCAGGCGCAGGGAGTCGGCGTCGAACCAGGCCACCGGCAGCTGCTGGCAGGTGCCGGCCACCTGTTGCAACAGGCTGCGGCGCACCAGCAGTTCGCGCGGGCTGGCCGCCTCCACGCCGACGCCGGCCTCGCCGCCGGTGCCGCGGAACAGCAGCAGCAGGCTGCGGCGGACCTCGTCCAGGCTCACCGCCGCGTCCTCGAAGGTCGGGCTCGCGCGGCGGGTGATGAAGCGGTGCCAGGCGCGGCCGAAGCCTTCCTCCAGTTCCAGGTGAATGGTCATCGCGGCCTCGCAAAAAAAGGGCCCGCTGCCAGGCAGACGGGCCCCGGGGGAGGGAACTCAACCGGCCTGCTGCGCCACGCCCACCGCGATGCGGCCGCGCTGGCGGAAGCTCAGCAGGTAACAGATCAGCCCGATGAGGAAGCCGAAGCCGGCGTACAGGCGCAACCAGAAGAACACCTTCAGTTGCTCCACCGTGGCCATGAACGGCATGGCCGCGCCGTCGGCCGGCATCCGCTGCAGCCACACCTGCACCACGCCGGCGGCGGTCAGCAGCAGGGTGATCAGCAGCATGGAGATGGTCATCAGCCAGAAGGCCCAGATCTCCAGGCTCTGCGCCCGGGCGTCGGCCGCCTCGCCGATCCCGCGCAGGCGCGGCATGGCGTAGCTGATCAGGGTGATCACGATCATCACGTAGGCGCCGTAGAACGCCAGGTGGCCGTGGGCCGCGGTCAGCTGGGTGCCGTGGGTGTAGTAGTTCACCGGGGCCAGGGTGTGCAGGAAGCCCCACACGCCGGCGCCGAGGAACGCGGTCACCGTGGTGCCCAGGGCCCAGAGCGAGGCGGCCTTGTTCGGGTGCTCGCGGCGACGGCGGCGCACCATGTTGAAGGCGAACAGCACCATGGCGAAGAACGGCAGCGGTTCAAGGGCCGAGAAGATCGAGCCGAGCCACAGCCACACGCCCGGCGCGCCGATCCAGAAGTAGTGGTGGCCGGTGCCGATGATGCCGGTGATCAGGGCCATGGCGATGATCACGTAGAGCCACTTCTCCACCACTTCGCGGTCGACGCCGGTGACCTTGATCAGCACGAAGGCCAGCATCGAGCCCATGATCAGCTCCCACACGCCTTCCACCCACAGGTGCACCACCCACCACCAGTAGTACTTGTCGCGGGCCAGGTTCTCCGGGTTGTAGAAGGAGAACAGGAAGAACACCGCAAGGCCCACCAGGCCGGTCATCATCACCACGCTGACCACCGTCTTGCGGCCCTTCAGCAAGGTCATGCCGATGTTGTAGAGGAAGCCCAGGGCGACCACGACTATGCCCAGCTTGGTGATGGTCGGCTGTTCGAGGAACTCCCGGCCCATGGTCGGCAGCAGCTCGTTGTGGGTCAGCCTGGCCAGCCCCGCGTAGGGCACCAGCAGGTAGCCGAGGATGGTCAGCACGCCGGCGATGGCGAACACCCAGAACAGCACGATCGCCAGTTTCGGGCTGTGCAGTTCGCGGTCGGCCTCCTCCGGCACCAGGTAGTAGGCCGCGCCCATGAAGCCGAACAGCAGCCAGACGATCAGCAGGTTGGTGTGCACCATGCGCGCGACGTTGAACGGGATGGCCGGGAACAGGAAGTCGCCGACCACGTACTGCATGCCCATGACCAGGCCGAAGACGATCTGCCCGACGAACAGCATCAGGGCGAACACGAAGTACGGCTTGGCCACCGCTTGCGAAGCGAATTTCAGATGGGGATTGCCCGGGTTCATGCTCAACCCTCCTTGTTCGGCGGCCATTTGTTGGTATCGATCTTCGAGGTCCAGCGCAGGAAGGCCGCCAGGTCCGCCACCTCCTGGTCGCTGAGGTGGAACTGCGGCATCTGCCGGCGTCCGGGGATGCCCAGCGGCTGCATCTTCATCCAGGCGGCGAGGAAGCTGTCGAAGGCGGCGTCACCGCCGCGGCGGCCGATCACGTTGCCCAGCTCCGGCGCGAAGTAGGCGCCCTCGCCGAGCAGCGAATGGCAGCCGACGCAGTTGTTCTGCTCCCACACCAGCTTGCCGCGCACCACCGACTCGGTCAGCTCGGCCTGGTTGGTGCGTTTGGGGAAGGTGGTTTCGGTGTGATAGGTCAGGGCGAGAAACACCAGGAAGAAGAAAACGCCTCCCCCCAGGTATATGTTCCTCGCCATGCCCTTGGTGAAGGTGTCTGACATGGGGTCCTCCTCGGTCTCGATTTGCGGCCATTCTAGGAAGCCCCCCGGGCCGATCCGCTTGATGGCGATCAAGAAAGACCAATGCTTCCTGTCAGGTATTTATTTTCAGGGAAATCAGTAGCTTGCGTGGACGGCCAGGAGGAGCACGGCGAGCGCCAGTGGCCAGCCGAGCAGCAGCCGGCGCCACAGCGCCGGACCGTGGCCCAGCTCCATGAAGCGCAGCACGATGAGCCAGGCCTTGCCCAGCGCCAGCAGCAGGATGCTCGCCACCGGCAGCAGCGCGCTGGCGGCGTGGTTGCCGAGCCAGATGCCGGCCAGCGCCAGCGGCACCAGCAACGCCCAGGCCAGGGCCAGCGACCTCATGGCAGCGGCGCCAGCACGTAGACCAGCGGGAACAGCATCACCCACACCAGGTCGACCATGTGCCAGTACAGCGCCCCGGACTCCAGCCCGCCGAGGGCGCCCTGGGCATAGGCGCCGCGCAGGCAGCGCAGGGCCATCCAGCCGAGGATCACCAGGCCCAGCCAGACGTGCAGGAAGTGGAAGCCGGTGACCAGCCAGAACAACGTGAAGAAGGTGCTGTGCTCCAGGTCCAGCCCGCGCTGCGCCAGGTGCAGGTATTCGCCGGCCTTCAGCCAGACGTGCAGCAGCCCGAGCGCCAGCGCCGCCAGCAGCAGGAAGCCGGCGCGGCGCTGGTAGCCGCGGCGCACCAGTTCCACCGCGGCGGCGGCGAGGAAGCCGGCGGTCAGCAGGCTCAGCGTCAGGGCCAGGCCCAGGGACAGGTCCAGCGCCGCGCGGCCGGCGCGGAAGCCCTCGGCATCCAGGCGCTGGGCCACGGCGAAGACCAGGATGAGGATGGCGAAGACGCTCAGCTCGGCGAGGATGAACAGCCACATCGCCAGGTCGCCCGGCAGGCGCCGGGTGCCGGCCAGGGCCTCAGGCGAAGTGGACATCGACCAGGTCCATCAGCGCGGCGACGGTGCCCTCGTCGTCGGACAGCGGCTCGGCCAGCCCGGCGCGGCAGGCTTCGCGCGGCGCCAGCCCGGCGTGGATCAGCCGCGCGGTGAGCACCAGCAGGCGCGTCGAGCAGACTTCCTCCAGCTCCTGCCGCCCCAGGCGGCGCAAGGCCACGCCCAGTTGCGCCAGGCGCTGGGCCAGCTCGCGGTCGACGTTGGCCTCGCGGGCGATGATGCCCGCCTCCACCTCCGCCGCCGGGTAGTCGAAGCGCAGCGCCACGAAGCGCTGGCGGGTGCTCGGCTTCATGCCCTTGAGCAGGTTCTGGTAGCCGGGGTTGTAGGACACCACCAGCATGAAGCCGGGCGGCGCCACCAGCGATTCGCCGGTGCGCTCGATGAACAGCTCGCGGCGGTCGTCCGCCAGCGGGTGCAGCACCACCACCGTGTCCTGGCGCGCCTCGACCACCTCGTCGAGGTAGCAGATGCCGCCCTCGCGCACCGCGCGGGTCAGCGGGCCGTCCTGCCACCAGGTGCCGTCGCTGCCGATCAGGTGGCGGCCGACCAGGTCCGCCGCCGACAGGTCGTCGTGGCAGGCCACGGTGTACAGCGGCCGGCCCAGACGCTGCGCCATGTGCTGGACGAAGCGCGTCTTGCCGCAGCCGGTGGGGCCCTTGATCAGCACCGGCATGCCTTGCGCCGCGGCTTCGCCGAACAGCGTCACCTCGTTGCCGCTGGGCTGATAGAAGAGCGGAAGTTCCTGGGCGGGTGCGTTCATGAGCGGGGGTTCTCCATCGGGTTCCACGGCTTGGCACGCTAGCCAGCGCGACGATCCGCCTCAAGCGCCGCGCCGGAAGTTCTTGATCCCCATCAAGCGTTTGCGCCACGGGCCCCTCCTAGAATCGCAGCCACCGCCGGGGGGACGCCGGCACCTGGATCCGGCGCTGCGGCGCCAAGCCTGCGAGGAAAGAGAACCATGAACAAAGCAATGGCCGTACTGCTGGCCGCCGGGTTGCTGGCACAGGCGCCAGCCTTCGCCAGCAGCGCCGAGGACCTGTTCAAGGCCAAGGCCTGCGTGGCCTGCCACACGCTGGACAAGAAACTGGTGGGCCCGGCCTTCCATGACGTGGCGAAGAAGTACGGCGACCAGTCCGACGGCGTGGCCCACGTGATGCACAGCATCCGCAAGGGCAGCCAGGGCGTCTGGGGCGCGATGCCGATGCCGCCCAACGCCGTCAGCGAGGATGAGGCCAAGACCCTTGCCGAGTGGATAGTCACGCTCAAGTAGTAGTTGTTGCGCAGGGGAGGAAACCCGATGGCCGCCGACCAGGATGCCCACTGTAGTACGGAGCCCGACGCCGGCCGCAAAGGCGCCGTCCGGTGCCTCCATCTGCTGCTGGGCTGGCTGTTGCTACTGGTCGGCCTGGCCGCCCAAGGCGCCGAACTCAGCGACCTGGAGCGCACGCGCATCACCCAGGTGTTCCCCGGCGTCGAGCGCATCGGCGATGCCGAGGGCGAATTCGGCGTGCGCCGTCTGTTCAAGGGTGACGAGCTGCTCGGCTACGCCTTCCAGAGCATCCGCGTCACCCAGATGCCGGCCTATTCCGGCAAGCCGATCAACCTGCAGGTGATCCTCGATCCCCATGCGGTGATCCGCGACGCCTATGTGCTGGAACACCATGAGCCGATCCTGCTGATCGGCATTCCCGTCGAGAAACTGCACGCCTTCACCGCCGGCTATGCCGGCGTGCGGGCCGACCAGCGCGTGGTGGTGGGGCGCTCCAGCGACGCCCGGACGACCACCATCGATGCCGTCGCCGGCGCCACTGTCACAGTCATGGTGGTCAACGAGATCGTCATGCGCGCCGCCCATACCGTGGCGGTGTCCCTGGGGCTGATCGAGGACGGCGGCAGCGTGCGGCCCAAGCCCGCGCAGGTGCGCCTGGACGCCTTCCAGCCGGCGACCTGGGCCGAGCTGACCGGCAACGGCGCGATCCGCCGCCTGCAGCTGAACCGCGGGCAGATCGACGACGCCTTCAAGGGCACCGAGGCCGCCAGCGTCGGCGCGGCCGATGCGGCGCACCGGGCGGACGACTTCATCGACCTCTATACCGCCCTGCTCAACCCGCCAACCGTCGGCCGCAACCTGCTGGGCGAGCGCCAGTATCAGGAGCTGATGGACTCGCTGAAGCCCGGCGAATACGCCATCGCCGTGCTGGGCAACGGCCAGTATTCGTTCAAGGGCTCGGGCTACGTGCGCGGCGGCATCTTCGACCGGGTGCAGTTGCGCCAGTTCGGCGACATCCTCAGCTTCCGCGACCTCGACTACCAGCGCCTGTCCGACGTCTATGCCGAGGGTATGCCGGCCTTCGCCGAGATGGCCGTCTTCATCGTCCGCGCCCAGCACCGCTTCGACCCCGGCACGCCGTGGAACCTGGAGCTGCTGGTGCGCCGCCAGACCGGCCCGGTGGCCAGCCTGTTCACCAGCTTCGCCCTGCCCTACCAGACGCCCGAGGCCTACCTGCTGCGGCCGCAGCCCAGCGCCGAGGAACTGGCGGCCCTGGAAGAGGCCAAGCGCCCCCTGTGGCTGCGCATCTGGTACCAGAAGAGCTTCCAGATCGGCGTGCTGCTCGGCGCCCTGGCGCTGCTCGCCACCATCCTCTTCCTGCAGGACGCCCTGACCCGCCGGCCGCACCTGCTGCACTGGGTGCGCCGCGGCTACCTGGCCTTCACCCTGGTGTTCATCGGCTGGTACTGCCTGGGCCAGCTGTCGGTGGTCAACGTGCTGACCTTCGTCCACGCGCTGTTCGAAGGCTTCCGCTGGGAACTGTTCCTCAGCGACCCCATCCTGTTCATCCTCTGGACCTTCACCGCCGCCAGCGTGCTGCTCTGGGGACGCGGCGTGTTCTGCGGCTGGCTGTGCCCGTTCGGCGCCCTGCAGGAGCTGCTCAACGAGGCCGCGCGCAAGCTGCGGGTGCCGCAGTTCGAGTTGCCCTTCGCGGTCCACGAGCGGCTCTGGGCGATCAAGTACATCATCCTGCTGGCGCTGTTCGGCCTCTCCCTCGAATCGCTCGCCACCGCCGAGCGCGCCGCCGAGGTGGAGCCGTTCAAGACCGCCATCACCCTGGGCTTCGCCCGCCAGTGGGGCTTCGTCGCCTACGCCGGCGGCCTGCTGCTGGTCAACCTGTTCACCCGCAAGGTCTATTGCCGCTACCTCTGCCCGCTCGGCGCGGCCCTGGCCATCCCCGGCAAGGCGCGCCTGTTCGACTGGCTCAAGCGGCGCAAGGAATGCGGCCAGCCCTGCCAACTGTGCGCCCGCGAGTGCGAGATCCAGGCCATTCACCCGGACGGCCGGATCAACGCCAATGAGTGCCACTACTGCCTCGACTGCCAGCTCACCTACCACGACCAGAACAAGTGCCCACCGCTGGTGAACAAGCGCAAGAAACGTAGCAAGCCGGAACCGGCGGACGACGGCGAGCGGATTGCCGTGCGCCAACTCTGAAGCGCCAATTCTGAATAGCAACTTGGGAGGAACGGACATGAACGAGAAGAAACACCCGCAGCCCGAAGACGCCAGCGGCTTCAGCCGCCGCGACTTCCTCGGCGCCTCGGCGGTCACCGGCGCCGCGGCGCTGGTCGGCGCCAGCGCCCTGGGCGGCGCGGTGATCCCGCGCGAGGCCTGGGCCGATACGGTCAAGGCGGCGCAGGCCAAGGCCCACGTCGGCCCCGGCGAGCTGGACGAGTACTACGGCTTCTGGAGCGGCGGCCACTCCGGCGAGGTGCGGGTGATCGGCGTCCCGTCGATGCGCGAGCTGATGCGCATCCCGGTGTTCAACGTCGACTCGGCCACCGGCTGGGGCCTGACCAACGAGAGCAAGCACATCCTCGGCGACAGCGCGCGCTTCCACAACGGCGACTGCCACCACCCGCACATCTCCATGACCGACGGCAAGTACGACGGCAAGTACCTGTTCATCAACGACAAGGCCAACAGCCGCGTCGCGCGCATCCGCCTGGACATCATGAAGTGCGACAGGATCGTCACCATCCCCAACGTCCAGGCCATCCACGGCCTGCGCCTGCAGAAGGTGCCGCACACCAAGTACGTGTTCTGCAACGCCGAGTTCATCATTCCCCACCCCAACGACGGCTCCAGCTTCGACCCCGGCGCGGACAACGCCTTCACCATGTACAACGCCATCGACGCCGAGACCATGGAGGTGGCCTGGCAGGTGATAGTCGACGGCAACCTCGACAACACCGACATGGACTACACCGGCCGCTTCGCCGCCTCCACCTGCTACAACTCGGAGAAGGCGGTGGACCTGGCCGGCATGATGCGCAACGAGCGCGACTGGGTGGTGGTGTTCGACATCCCGCGCATCGAGGCCGAGATCAAGGCCAAGCGCTTCGTCACCCTGGGCGACTCCAAGGTCCCGGTGGTCGACGGCCGCAGGAAAGACGGCAAGGACAGCGTGGTAACGCGCTACATCCCGGTGCCGAAGAACCCCCACGGCCTGAACACCTCGCCGGACGGCAAGTACTTCATCGCCAACGGCAAGCTGTCGCCGACCTGCAGCATGATCGCCATCGACAAACTGCCGGACCTCTTCGCCGGCAAGCTCAAGGACCCGCGCGAGGTCGTAGTCGCCGAGCCGGAGCTGGGCCTGGGCCCGCTGCACACCACCTTCGACGGCCGCGGCAACGCCTACACCACGCTGTTCATCGACAGCCAGCTGGTGAAGTGGAACCTGGAGGACGCGGTGCGCGCCTACAAGGGCGAGAAGGTCGACTACATCCGCCAGAAGCTCGACGTGCACTACCAGCCAGGGCACAACCACGCCTCGCTCTGCGAGACCCGCGAGGCCGACGGCAAGTGGGTGGTGGTGCTGAGCAAGTTCTCCAAGGACCGCTTCCTGCTCACCGGCCCGCTGCACCCGGAGAACGACCAGCTGATCGACATCTCCGGCGACGAGATGCAACTGGTCCACGACGGCCCCACCTTCGCCGAGCCGCACGACTGCATCCTCGCCCGCCGCGACCAGATCAAGCCGCGCAAGATCTGGTCGCGCGACGACCCCTTCTTCGCCCCGACCGTGGCCCGGGCGAAGAAGGACGGCATCGACCTGCTCAAGGACAACAAGGTCATCCGCGACGGCAAGCAGGTGCGCGTGTACATGACTTCCATGGCGCCTACCTACGGGATCACCGAGTTCACCGTGAAGCAGGGCGACGAGGTCACGGTGACCATCACCAACCTCGACGAGATCGAGGACGTGACCCACGGCTTCGTCATGGTCAACCACGGCGTGAGCATGGAGATCAGCCCGCAGCAGACCTCGTCCATCACCTTCGTCGCCGACAGGCCCGGGGTGCACTGGTACTACTGCAGCTGGTTCTGCCATGCCCTGCACATGGAAATGGTCGGCCGCATGCTGGTGGAAAAGGCCTGATACGGGCCGCTGGCGCTGCCGGGCTCGGGGGCCCGGCAGCCGCCACCTGCAAACGCCCCCGGAGGATGCTTCCGCGTGCCCACTTCCCGCGCCTGCCTCGCCCTGCTGCTGACGCTGGCCAGCCCCGCGCTGGCCGCGCTGCAGCCGATCGACGAGCTGCCCCTGCGCGCGGCCGGCGACGGGCTGTGGACGCTGGCGGCCGGCACCTACGCCGGCCGCTTCCTCATCGACCGGCCAATGCGCCTGCGCTGTGAAGACGGCGCCACTTTCGACGGCCAGGGCGAAGGCAGCACCCTCACCGTGCGCAGCGCCGACGTCAGCGTCGAAGGCTGCCGGGTGCGCAACTGGGGCCGCAACCTGACCGACATGGACTCGGCGATCTTCGTCGAGAAGCGCGCCCGCGGCGTGGTCCTGCGCAACAACCGGCTGCAGGGCCCGGGCTTCGGCATCTGGCTCGACGCCAGCGAAGACGCCCAGGTGCTGGACAACCGCATCGAGGGCGATGCGCGGCTGCGCTCCCAGGACCGCGGCAACGGCATCCACCTCTACGCGGTGCGCAACGCCCTGGTGCGCGGCAACCGGGTGCGCCACACCCGCGACGGCATCTACATCGACACCGCCAACGGCAGCGCCATCGAGCACAACCGCCTGGAAGACCTGCGCTACGGCGTGCACTACATGTTCACCAACGACAGCCGGGTGATCGGCAACCTGACCCGCCATACCCGCACCGGCTACGCGCTGATGCAGAGCCGCAAGCTCAGCGTGATCGGCAACCGCTCGGTGGACGACGAGAACTACGGCATCCTGATGAACTACATCACCTACTCGACCCTCGCCGGCAACCGCGTCGAGGGCGTGCGCAGCGGCAGCGGCGTGACCGGCGAAGGCATGATCGCCGGCGCCGAGGGCAAGGCCCTGTTCATCTACAACTCGCTGTACAACCGCATCGAGGGCAACCGCCTGGCCGGCAGCGCCCTGGGCATCCACCTGACCGCGGGCTCGGAGGACAACCGCATCGCCGGCAACGCCTTCGTCGGCAACCGCCGGCAGGTGCTCTACGTGGCCAACCGCACCCAGGAATGGTCGGCCGACGGCCGCGGCAACTACTGGAGCGACTACCTGGGCTGGGACCGCGACGACGACGGCCTGGGCGACGTCTTCTACGAGCCCAACGACAACGTCGACCGCCTGCTGTGGCTGTACCCGCAGGTGCGCCTGCTGCTCGCCAGCCCATCCATCGAACTGCTGCGCTGGGTGCAGCGCGCCTTCCCGGTGACGCGCTCGCCGGGGGTGCGCGACAGCCACCCGCTGATGCGCGAACCGCAAGCGGAGGCGAGCCCATGAAGCTGCTGCAAATAGAAGGCGCGAGCCTGCGCTACGGGGCCTTCACCGCCCTGCACGGGCTCGACCTGGACCTGGCCGCCGGCGAGGTGCTCGGCCTGCTCGGCCACAACGGCGCCGGCAAGACCACCAGCATCAAGCTGATGCTCGGCCTGCTGCGCCCCGACGAAGGCCAGGTGCGGGTGTTCGGGCGCGCTGCCGAAGACCCCGCGGTGCGCCGCCAGCTCGGCTTCCTCCCGGAGAACGTCACCTTCTACCCGCAGCTGACCGGCCGCGAAACCCTGCGCCACTTCGCCCGCCTGAAGGGCGCAGCGCCCGCCGAAGTGGACGCGCTGCTGGAACAGGTGGGCCTGGCCCAGGCCGCCGACCGGCGCCTGAAGACCTACTCCAAGGGCATGCGCCAGCGCCTCGGCCTGGCCCAGGCGATCCTCGGCCGGCCGCGCCTGCTGCTGCTCGACGAGCCCAGCGTGGGCCTCGACCCGCTGGCCACCGTCGAGCTCTACCGCCTGCTCGACCGCCTGCGCAACCAGGGCACCGGGGTCATCCTCTGCTCCCACGTGCTGCCCGGCGTCGAATCCCACATCGACCGCGCCGCCATCCTCGCCAACGGCCGCCTGCTGACCTGCGGCAGCCTGGCCGAGCTGCGCCGCGAAGCCGGCCTGCCGACGCGCATCCGCATCGCCGGCCCGCGCAACGAACGCTGGCTGGCCCACTGGCGCGACAGCGGCTACAGCGTGCGCGCCCTGGACGGCGGGCGCATCGAGCTGCTGGCTGCCGCAGAACGGCAGCGCCGCCTGCTGCAGGCGCTGCTGGAAGAACAGCCCGAGGGCCTGGAGGTGCTGCCGCCCTCGCTGGAGGACCTCTACCTGCACCACATGCAGGGCGCCGCGCGCGCCTGCGGAGAAACAGCATGACGCCGGTCTGGCACATCGCCCGCAAGGAACTGGCCGACGGCCTGCGCAACCGCTGGCTGCTGGCGATCAGCCTGCTGTTCGCCCTGCTCGCCGTGGGCATCGCCTGGTTCGGCGCGGCCACCGCCGGGCAGGTGGGCTTCACCTCGATCCCGGCGACCATGGCCAGCCTCGCAAGCCTGGCCACCATCCTCATGCCGCTGATCGCCCTGCTGCTGGCCTACGACGCCATCGTCGGCGAGGAGGAAGGCGGCACCCTGCTGCTCCTGCTGGCCTACCCGCTGAGCCGCGGCCAGCTGCTGCTGGGCAAGTTCCTCGGCCACGGGCTGATCCTCGCCCTGGCCACCCTGCTCGGCTTCGCCGCCGCCGCGCTGTCCATCGCCGTGCTGGTGGCGGACATCCAGCTGTCGCAGCTGCTGTGGGCCTTCGCCCGCTTCATCCTGTCCTCCACCCTGCTCGGCTGGGCCTTCCTGGCCATGGCCTACGCGCTGAGCAGCCGCGTGAGCGAGAAGTCCACCGCCGCCGGCCTGGCGCTGGGCCTGTGGTTCTTCTTCGTGCTGCTCTTCGACCTGGCCCTGCTGGCCCTGCTGGTGCTCGGCAAGGGCCGCATCAGCCCCGAACTGCTGCCCTGGCTGCTGTTGCTCAACCCCACCGACATCTACCGCCTGATCAACCTCTCCGGCCTCGGCCCGGAGATCGACGGCGTGCTGGTCCTGGGCCGCGACCTGCCGGTGCCCGGCGCCGTGCTCTGGCTGGCCCTGGCGGCCTGGACGCCGGCGGCGCTGGCCCTGGCCTACCGCCTGTTCCGGCGCCGCCCGGCCTGAAAACCCACTCCAAGGAGCCCCCGATGCCGCTGCCCCGCCTCTACCTCGCCGCCGCCCTGTTCAGCCTGCTGCTCGCCGGTTGCGGCGACGGCCGCCAGGACGCCGCCAACCTCGCCCCGGTGCCCTTCCACAATGGCGACGAATGCCACGTCTGCGGCATGCTCATCGACGGCTTCCCCGGGCCCAAGGGCGAGGCCGTGAGCGCCGGCAAGGTGCGCAAGTTCTGCTCCACCGCCGAGCTGCTCGGCTGGTGGCTGCAGCCGGAGAACCGCCACGACGGCCAGCGCCTGTACGTGCACGACATGGCCCGCAGCGACTGGAACCACCCGGACGACCGCCACCTGATCGACGCCACCAGCGCCTACTACGTGGTGGGCATCCAGCGCCCCGGGGCGATGGGCGCCACCCTCGCCTCCTTCGGCAACCAGGCCGACGCCGAGCGCCTGGCCAAGGCCGAAGGCGGCCGCGTGCTGCGCTTCAGCGAGATCGACCAGGCCGTGCTGCAGGGCGTGAGCGGCGACCACGCGCACCGCTGAGCGGCCTAGCCCGGCCGCTGGCCGTGGGCCTCCAGGAAGGCGGTGAAGGCCGCCGGCGCCAGCGGCGGACTGATCAGGTAGCCCTGGATCTCGTCGCAGCGGTGCTGGCGCAGGAAGTCCAGCTGCTCCTGGCGCTCCACGCCCTCGGCCACCACCTTCAGCTCCAGGCTGTGGACCATGGCGATGATGGCGCGGGTGATGGCGGCGTCCTCGCCCTGGGCGGACAGGTCGCGGATGAAGGTCTGGTCGATCTTCACGTAGTCCACCGGGAAGCGCTTGAGGTAGCTGAGCGAGGAATAGCCGGTGCCGAAGTCATCGATGGCCAGCTTCACGCCCATCTCGCGCAGCTGGCGGAAGGTGGTGCTGACGCTCTCGACGTTCTCCAGCAGCTGGCTCTCGGTGATCTCCAGCTCCAGCAGCCGCGGCTCCAGGCCGGTTTCGTCGAGCACGGTGCGCACCAGGCTGACCAGGTTGCCCTGGCGCAGCTGGTGCACCGAGAGGTTCACCGACACCCGCAGCTCGGCCAGGCCGCGGGCCTGCCAGGTGCGCCCCTGGTGGCAGGCGCGGCGCAGCACGAACTCGCCGATGGCGCCGATCAGCCCGGTTTCCTCGGCCAGGGGGATGAAGTCGCCGGGCGGGATCATGCCCTGCAGCGGATGGCGCCAGCGCACCAGGGCCTCGGCGCTGTCCAGGCGGCCATTGGCCAGGTTCAGCTTGGGCTGGTAGTGCACTTCCAGTTGGCCGTCCTCGACAGCCTTGCGCAGCTGCACTTCCAGTTGCAGGCGCTCCAGGGTGCAGGCCTGGAGGTTGTCGGTGAAGAACTGGAAGGTGTTGCCGCCCAGGTGCTTGGCATGCTGCATGGCCATGTTCGCCTGGCTCATCAGCGCGGAAATCTCCCGCGCGTTCTCCGGCAGCAGGCTGATGCCCAGGGAGGCGCTGAGCATCAGCTCCTCGCCGGCGACGCTCATCGGCATGCGCAGGCGCGTCAGCAGGCGGCTGGACAGGCGCGCCAGGGCCGAGAGACTGGAATAGGAATCCACCAGCACGGCGAACTCGTCGGCCGACAGCCGGGCGATGGTGTCCGCCTCCGGCACCGCCTGGGTCAGACGCCGGGCGATCTGCCGCAGCAACTGGTCGCCGACCTCGTGGCCGAGGCTGTCGTTGAGCAGCTTGAAGCGGTCCAGGTCGATCAGCAGCAGGGCCAGGCTGCGCCCGCTGTGCCGCGCGCGCTGGCCGGCATCGTGCAGGCGCTGCTTGAACAGGCCGCGGTTGGCCAGGCCGGTGAGCTCGTCGTAGTGCGACAGGTAGCGCAGGCGCTCCTCGGCGTCGCGGCGCGCGGTGAGGTCGGCGAAGAAGCCCACCACGTGGGACAGCTGGCCGCGGTTGTCGCGCACCATGTTCAGCTGCAGCCATTGCGGATAGGGCTCGCCGTTCTTGCGCGTCTCCAGCAGCTCGCCCTGCCAGCTGCCGGCGCGCTCCAGCTCCTCGCGGATCAGCAGGTACTGGCGGCGCGTCTCGGGGTTGCCGGAAAGGCTCGCGGCGACCTGGCCGATCACCTCTTCCGGGCGGTGCCCGGTGACGCGGCTGAAGGCCTGGTTGACCGCCAGCAGGCGGTAGTCGGCGTCGAGGATGACGATGCCCTCGCTGGCCGCCTCGAACACCGTGGCGGCCAGGCGCTGCTCTTCCTCGCGGCGCTTGCGCGCGCTGACGTCGCAGCGGGTGCCGACCATCCGCGTGACCTTGCCGCGGGCATCGCGGGCCATCACCCGGCCGCGGTCCTCCACCCACACCCAGTGGCCGTCGGCGTGGCGCACGCGGTATTCGACGCGGTAGCCGTCGGTGCGCCCGCGCAGGTGGTCGGCCAGGGCCCGGCGCAGCAGCGGCACGTCGTCCGGGTGCAACAGCGGGCGCAGGTCGGCGCGCATGCTGCGCACCGCGTCCTGGTCGAGGCCGAAGATTTCCCGCAGGCGCGAGTGGTGCACCTCGTCGGTGCGCAGGTTCCAGTCCCACAGCCCCAGCTCGCTGGCCTCCAGGGCCATGGCCAGGCGCGCCTGGCTGTTGCTCAGCTCGACGCTGCCGGCCTCGACCCGCACCTGCAGCTGGTCGCGCGCCTCGCGCAGGGCGCGTTCGGCGCTGCGGCGCTGCTCGACCTCGCGGGCCAGGTCCTGGTTGAGGGCTTCCGCGCGGCCCTTGGCCTGCTCCAGGTGGTCTACCAGCGCAAGGGTCTGGAAGCGCCGCAGCAGGCTGCCCTGGACCAGCCGGTTGACCTGCCAGGCCACCACCAGCAGGGCCGACAGCAGGATCGAGCCGAGCAGCCCCCAGCCCTGCTGCAGGTCGCTGCCCTTGAGCAGCAGGTAGCCGATGGACGGCAGCAGGCAGGGCAAGGCGAAGGTCAGGAAGGCCGGCAGGCTCACCGCGTAGGCGACGCTGGCGGAAAGAATGGCCGCGGCGATCAGGCCGAACACCAGGGCCTGTTGCAGGAAGGCATCCGGCGGCACCAGGGCGATGGCGGCGAAGGCCAGGGTCAGCCCCGAGGCGCCGGCGCCGAAGAGGAACGCCCGCTGCCAGTGCGCTTCGGCCTGGCGCTGCGGCTCGGCGTTGTGGAAGGCGGCGACCTGGATCAGCCGCATCACCGCCAGCAGCACCAGCCACACCAGCCAGCCGGACAGCAGCAGGCCGTCCTGGCTGTGCCAGAGCAGGCCGGCGCAGGCCAGGCCGTTGAGCAGCATGAGCAGGGTCGGCACCCGCGAGCCCTGGTAGAGCAGGCGGGTGCGCTCGATGGCCAGTTCGTGGGCGTATTGCTGGCGGATCTCGGCCTGGCTGAAAGGCGCGGCCGAGGTATCCAGGTATGCGGTCATAGGCGGCTTTTTCTTGTAGGGGTCGGCCTTGGCGTGGCCCGAGCATAACCGAGGCGGCAGGGTCGCCCAAGCTCGGGAAAGCGGCAATATGCCAGCAAATCGCTGAACTTTCGTCGGGCAGGTGCCGGACGGCGCTTTGGTTTGCCGGGCTTTCCCCGCCGTCGGTAGAATGCCGCCCCATGAACGACGACCTCTCCCTCCTGCTCAACTCCCTCAACGACCCGCAGCGCCAGGCCGTGGCCGCGCCGCTGGGCCACCAGCGCGTGCTCGCCGGCGCCGGCTCGGGCAAGACCCGCGTGCTGGTGCACCGCATCGCCTGGCTGATCCAGGTGGAGCACGCCTCGCCCCACAGCATCCTGGCGGTGACCTTCACCAACAAGGCGGCGGCGGAGATGCGCGCGCGCATCGAGCAGTTGCTGGGGATCAACCCGGCGGGCATGTGGGTCGGCACCTTCCACGGCCTGGCCCACCGCCTGCTGCGCGCCCACTGGCGCGAGGCCGGGCTGCCCGAGGGCTTCCAGATCCTCGACAGCGACGACCAGCTGCGCCTGGTCAAGCGCGTGGTGCGCGAACTGGGCCTGGACGAGCAGCGCTGGCCGCCGCGCCAGGCGCAGTGGTTCATCAACGCGCAGAAGGACGAGGGCAACCGCCCGCAGAACATCCAGGCCAGCGGCGACCTCTACCTGGCCACCATGGTCAGCGTCTACCAGGCCTACGAAGAGGCCTGCGCCCGCGCCGGGGTGGTCGACTTCGCCGAGCTGCTGCTGCGCTCGCTGGACCTGTGGCGCAACGACCCCGGCCTGCTGGCGCACTACCAGCGGCGCTTCCGGCACATCCTGGTGGACGAGTTCCAGGACACCAACGCCGTGCAGTACGCCTGGCTGCGCCTGCTGGCCAAGGGCGGCGAGAGCCTGATGGTGGTGGGCGACGACGACCAGTCGATCTACGGCTGGCGCGGGGCGAAGATCGAGAACATCCAGCAGTTCGCCGACGACTTCGCCGGCACCGAGGACATCCGCCTGGAGCAGAACTACCGCTCCACCGCCACCATCCTCAAGGCCGCCAACGCCCTGATCGCCAACAACCACGGGCGCCTGGGCAAGGAACTCTGGACCGACGGGGTGGATGGCGAGCCCATCACCCTCTACGCCGGCTTCAACGAGCACGACGAGGCCCGCTACATCGTCGAGACCATCGAGGACGCCCTGCGTAAGGACGGCCTCAAGCGCAGCGAAATCGCCATCCTCTACCGCTCCAACGCGCAGTCGCGGGTGCTGGAAGAGGCGCTGCTGCGGGAGAAGATCCCCTACCGCATCTACGGCGGCCAGCGCTTCTTCGAGCGCGCCGAGATCAAGAACGCCCTGGCCTACCTGCGGCTGATCCGCCTGCGCGACGACGACGCCGCGCTGGAACGGGTGGTCAACATCCCGCCGCGCGGCATCGGCGAGAAGACCGTCGAAGCCATCCGCAACGCCGCGCGGCTGAACGGCACCTCCATGTGGCGCGCGATCAACGACGTGATCGCCGCCAAAGCCGTGACCGGCCGCGCCGCCAGCGCGCTCAACGGCTTCCTCGAGACCGTCGACCTGCTGGCCCAGCAGGTCGAGGGCATGCCGCTGCACCAGATGACCCAGACGGTCATCGAGCAGTCCGGGCTGATCAGCTACCACAAGGAAGAAAAGGGCGAGAAGGGCCAGGCCCGGGTGGAGAACCTGGAGGAACTGGTCAGCGCCGCCCGCGCCTTCGAGAACCCCGAGGACGAGGACATCCCGCCGCTGGTGGCCTTCCTCGACCACACCGCGCTGGAGGCCGGCGACACCCAGGCCGACGCCTTCGAGGACAGCGTGCAGCTGATGACCCTGCACAGCGCCAAGGGCCTGGAGTTCCCCCTGGTGTTCCTGGCCGGCATGGAAGAAGGCCTGTTCCCGCACAAGATGAGCCTGGAGGAACCCGGCCGCCTGGAAGAGGAACGCCGCCTGGCCTACGTCGGCATCACCCGCGCCATGCAGCGCCTGGTGCTGACCTACGCCGAGACGCGCCGCCTGTACGGCAGCGAGACCTACAACAAGGTCTCGCGCTTCGTCCGCGAAATCCCGCCGGGCCTGATCCAGGAAGTGCGCCTGTCCAACTCGGTGAGCCGGCCGCTGTCCGGCAACCAGCGCAGCGGCAGCCTGTTCAGCGGCGCCGGCGTGCCGGAAACCCCCTTCGCCCTCGGCCAGTCGGTACGTCACCCGCTGTTCGGCGACGGCGTGATCCTCAACTTCGAAGGCTCCGGCGCCCAGGCCCGAGTGCAGGTGAACTTCGACAGCGAAGGCAGCAAGTGGCTGATGCTCGGCTACGCCAAGCTGGAGGCGGTGTAGAGCCCCCTCCCCCAACGCCAGGCATCACCTGTAGGAGCGGACTCCGTCCGCGATTTCGCGCGCAGGGCGCGCTCCTACAGGGGAGTGGCGCGGGTGGCGCAGCGTAGGAGCGGATCTCATCCGCGAATCGCGCCGAGACATCCGGCTATCGCGGACAAGGTCCGCTCCTACGCTATCCCCATACCTGTAGGAGCGGGCCCTGCCCGCGAATCGCGCGCAGGGCGCGCTCCTACAGGGGAGTGGCGCGGGTGGCGCAGCGTAGCGGATCTCATCCGCGAATCGCGCCGGAACATCCGGCTATCGCGGACAGAGTCCGCTCCTACACCATCCGGCAAGTCCCGTAGGATGGGTTGAGCGAAGCGATACCCATCACCACCGCGACCGCATGGATTTCGCAAGCTCAACCCATTCTACGAAAAGCCCCTCGGCGCGGTTTCGTGGGGCGTATAGTCCGACCGCATCGCCCCGGCACGCTCAATGCCCGCCCTTGCCCTGCTCCAGGGTTTCCAGCAGGGCGATCTGCATCCGCGAATGCAGGCGGATGAACCAGCGCCAGCCCACCGCCAGCGCCAGCGCGGCCACCAGGCCCACCACCACCAGCAGCTCCCCCGGCGGCAGGATGCTCGAGCTGAGCGCCGCCAGCAGCAGCATCATGCCGCCCAGGGACAGCAGCGGGATCATCTCGGCGATCACCCGGCGCACCCGCGCGGTATGGCGCCCGGCGCTCTCGGCCTTGACGCCCATTTCCGCCAGCAGCATGGCCAGCGCCTTGAGCTTGCGGTAGGCGGCGATCAGGAAAGGCAGCGACAGCAGCAGCGCGGCGCCCCAGATCAGCGCCTTGTGCAGCGCCTCGTGCTCGACCCAGTTGGCCAGCCACTCGGCGATCCGCCCGGCGAAGAACGCCAGGCCGAAGAAGATGGCGATCACCAGCACCAGGTTCACCCCCACCTGCAGCAGGATGCGCCGGATCATCCCGGCCAGCACCGCCTTGTCGCCGCGCGGACGGATGCTGCGCAGCCACTCGCCGTACAGGCCGAACACCCGCACCATGGGCGAAGGCAGGGTGCGCCCCAGGTACAGCGCCAGGGGGTCGGCGGAGCGGATCAGGTAGGGCGTCAGCAGGGTGGTGATGGCCGACACGCCGACCACCACCGGGTAGAGGAAGTCGCTGGTCACCCCCAGGCTCATGCCCAGGGCGGCGATGATGAAGGAGAACTCGCCGATCTGCGACAGGCCCATGCCCACGCGCATCGAGGTGCGCCCGTCGTTGCCGGCGATGTAGGCGCCGGTGCCGCAGGACACCAGCTTGCCCAGCACCACCACCAGGGTGATGACCAGGATCGGCGCGGCGTAGTCCACCAGCACCCGCGGGTCGATGGTCAGGCCGATGGCGACGAAGAAGATGGCGCTGAACATGTCGCGCACCGGCTCCATCAGCCGTTCGATCTGCACCAACTGGCGCGACTCGGCCATGATCGCGCCGATCAGGAAGGCGCCCAGCACCACGCTGTATTCCAGCTTGATCACCAGCAGGCAGAAGCCGAAGCACAGGCCGAGCACCGTCACCAGCAGCATCTCGTTGCTCTCGAACTTCGCCACGTAGGCCAGCAGGCGCGGCACCAGCAGGATGCCGACGACCAGCGCGACGACCATGAACAGGCTCAGCTTGCCCACCGTGGAAACCACCTGGTCGGCCTCCACCGCACCGCTCACGGCGATGCCCGAGAACAGCGCGATGATGCCGATGCCGAGGATGTCCTCGATGATCAGCACGCCGAAGATCAGCTGGGCGAAGCGCTCGTTCTTCAGCTTCAGGTCGCCCAGCACCTTGATGATGATGGTGGTCGAGGACATCGCCAGGATGGCGCCGAGGAACAGCGAATCCATGGTGTTCCAGTCGAACAGCCGGCCGATCTCGAAGCCGGCCCAGATCATCAGGGTGATCTCCAGGAAGGCGGCGATGAACGCCGTGGCGCCGACCTGGAACAGCTTGCGCAGGGAAAACTCCAGGCCCAGGCAGAACATCAGGAAGATCACCCCCAGCTCGGCGAGGGTCTTGATGGTCTGCTCGTCGTGCACCAGGCCGAAGGGCGGCGTGTGCGGGCCGATGATCACCCCGGCGATGATGTAGCCGAGCACCACCGGCTGCTTGAAGCGGTGGCAGAGGATGGTGACGAAACCGGCGATCAGCATGATCACCGCCAGGTCCTGGATGAAGTCGATGGCGTGCATGGCGGCGGTCCTCGCGCGATGTGGCAGTGGGGGGATCGCGCGGCCAGCGGCCCCGCTAGGGCGCCAGCCTATCAAACGGCCAGCGTCTTCGAGGCCGCTGAAAAACCCGGTTACAGACCTTCGCAGCCCTTCTGGCCCAAGACCTGGCGCGGCGCAGGGGCAATAGCCGGAAACAAAATCCGGCTGGTTCCTGGCGGCCATGCTCGGCAACATGACGCGCGTCGTATTCCAACCAAGAGAATGACCCCAATGAAGCGCTTTCTCAGCCTTGCCATGGCCTTCTGTGTCGCCGTGACGCTCAGCCTCGACGTCAATGCCGCCAAACGTTTCGGCGGCGGCAAGAGCATGGGCTCGGCGCCGAGCCACCAGACCCGCCAGGTGCAACCGAACACCGCCCCGAACACCCCCAACGCCGCCGCTCCCGCAGCCGGTGCGGCCGCAGGTGCCGCCGCCGCTGGCGGTGCATCGCGCTGGCTCGGCCCGCTGGCCGGCATCGCCGCCGGCGGCCTGCTGGCCTCCATGTTCATGGGCGACGGCTTCCAGGGCATGCAGTTCCTCGACATCCTGATCATCGCCCTGATCGCCTTCATCGCCTTCCGCTTCATCGCCTCCCGTCGCCGCCAGCAGGCCCAGGGCCAGCCGGCGATGGCCGGCCATGCGCCGCAGCAGCGCGAAGTGCCGGCCGCCCAGCCGTCGCCATTCGGCGCCAGCGCCCGCCCGGCCGCGGCCGCTCCGGCGATCAACGCGCCGAGCTGGTTCGACGAGCAGCGCTTCGTCGGCGCCGCCCGCGAGCACTTCCTGTCCCTGCAACAGCACTGGGACGCCAACGAGATGGACAAGATCGCCGAGTTCGTCACCCCGCAGATGCTGCAGTGGCTGAAGCAGGAACGCGCCGAACTGGGCGACGGCTACCAGTCCACCTACATCGACAACCTGCAGGTGCAACTGGAAGGCGTCGACGACCAGGCCGACAAGACCATCGCCACCCTGACCTTCAGCGGCCTCTCCAAGACCTCGCGCTTCGACCAGGGCGAAACCTTCAGCGAAAGCTGGCGCATAGAACGCGCCCAGGGCCAGGACCAGCCCTGGCTGCTGGCAGGCATCCGCCAGAACGGCTGATGGCTTCTGCCGTAGGGCTGTTCGCTTAAGCAAGAAAGAACGCCGTTTCCCTCTACCGGGAAACGGCGTTTTCGTATCCGGGCGGTATGCACGGGCCCTGTAGGAGCGAGCTTGCTCGCGAACAGTGGTTACCGGTGACGTAGGCGCTGCCAAGAGCGCCCTCTCCCCAACCCTCTCCCTGAAGGAGAGGGGGCTGTTCGGAGTGGGTAGGGAGTTTGGAGTCATCCTGAAACTCCTCACTCTCCCCATCATTCCCGCGAACGCGGGAACCCAGTGACTGCGGGGTTCGCGAGCAAGCTCGCTCCTACGAAAAGCAAAAGCGCGTTTGCTCTTGGACTTCCAGAGAAACATCCAAGCGCACCGAAACGCCCCTTCAGAAGGCCGAACGAAGCCCCCGCTCAGGAGGTCATGCGACATGGATGTCGCGAGAGCCCCGATGGGCTACAGGGACGTACCCTCGGGGCGGGCCTCCGTGGCGGGGGAGTTCGTGAGGGTAGCCCGACTGTGTCGGGCCCGTATGTCGGGGCAAGCCTTTTTGGTTACTTTTGTGGCGACTGACAAAAGTGACTCGCCCGAGGGGGCGAAACAAAAAGTCTCCGCAGACTCGGAGCGGCGCGCTACACCAAGCCCCCAAACCACTGGGTTCCGCGTTCGCGGGAATGACGGGTTGGAAGGATGGTGCCTGACTTCGACACCGCTCAGGACAGCCCCCCACCCCAATCCCTTCCACTCGTCCGCCAAACACCCCCAACGTGAACTTGCGCCCAGGCCCGGCTACTACTGTATAAAGCGCCCCAGTCAATCGAGAGGCCCCTGCCGTGGAAGACGTCATCGACCAATTGCGTGAACTCAACGAGCCCGTCCCTGTCCCCCTGGAGCTGCCGGACGAGGAACTGCTGGTGGAGATCGAGGAAGAGCTGCTGATCGGCCTTCCGTCGGAATTCCGCGAGTTCCTCCTGAAGGTCAGCGACGTGGTCTACGGTCGCCTGGAGCCGGTCACGGTGACCGATCCGCACTCCCACACCTATCTGCCGGAGGTGGCCGCGGTGGCCTGGGCGATGGGCCTGCCGCGCGAGCTGATACCGCTCTGCGCCGATGGCGACGACTACTATGCGGTGGCCCAGGACGGCGAGGTGGTGCTCTGGGCGGACGGCGAACTGACCGAGGAAACCTGGGACTCGGTGTGGACCTGGGCACGCGACGTATGGTTGGACACCTGAGCCCGGAGCACTGAATTTCCAAGCGGAGCGGTTGTCACAGTGGCTACCGAGCGTGTACCCAAACCTTCTGCCAAGGCCGGTCCACGATGTCCCTTGGAGACTCTATGAAGCTGAAATTCCTACTCCTCAGCGCGCTGCTGTTCGGCCTGGCCGGCTGTGCCGACAAGGCCGTGGTGATGCTGAACGACGGCAGCGAGGTCCTGGTAAAGGACCATGCCGATTTCGACAAGTACCACGACTACTACGAGTTCGAGCAACTCGACGGGCAGACGATCCTCATCCGCAAGGAAAACGTCCGCTACATCAAGACCGAGTGACGCGCCCTCAGCGCGTCACGCTCGCCCCCGACTCCAGCGCCAGCAGATTCAGCAGGTATTGGCCGAAGTAGGCCAGGTCCTGCTCGATGGCCGCCCGCGCGCCGCGGGCATCGCCCCGCCGGATGGCCTCCAGGGCCTGGCCGTGGAAGTCGTTCAGGCGCAGCGACAGGTCGGCGCCGGTGAACAGCCGGTTGAAAAAGGGCCCGACCTGCAGCCACAGCGCCTCGATCATGCGCAATAGCGTAGGGTTGCCGCAGGCGCGGTAGAGCGTCAGGTGGAAGCGGCTGTTGTGCTCCAGGTAGGCCTGCACGTCGCGCCGCCGCACGGCCTCCTCCATGGCTTCGGTACAGGCCTGCAGGACCTCGATGTCCGCCCCTTGCAGGCGCGGCACCCCGTCCTCCACCGCAAGCCCCTCCAGTGACTGGCGAATCTGCAGGATCTGCAGGAAGCGCTCGCGGGTCATCAGCGGCACCCGCAGCGAGCGCTGCGGCTCGCCCTCCAGGGCGCCCTCGGCTACCAGCCGCTGCAGCGCGGCGCGCACCGGCATCGGGCTGGTGCCCCATTCGTCGGCCAGATCGCGGATCTTCAACCGCTCGCCGGGCTGGAAGCGCCCGCTGAGCAGGGCCTGGCGCAGGTTCTGGTACAGCTGCTGCTGGAGGTTCTCGGCCATGGCGTCACTCCGCGCGGGCCGGCGGCGCCGGCAGTTGGGCGAAGGTCAGGCTGCAGTTGTGCGTCATTTTCTTTTCCCTTGTTCCGATCAGGCGCGCCAACTGGCCTTGCCAGTGCGCTCCCATGAGCCATTCTGTTTTGTGATCACAAATTCTATTGAGAAGAAAGATTAACAGGCGTCCCGCAGCATGTATTGACTTTTTTGTGATCACAAATGGAAGATGTGCGAAAAAACGAACGAGGTGTGCAAGATGACCGCCAGCGGAATCGCCCAACAGGCCGTGGACGAATTCACTGCCCGCGAACGCCAACGCTTCCTGGAGCAGAACCCGAAATCCGTGGCCCTGGCCGAGCGCGCGCGCAACTCGCTGTACGCCGGCGTGCCCATGCACTGGATGGCCGACTGGTCCACCCCCTGCCCGCTGTTCGTCGAGCGCGCCAAGGGCGCCCGCTTCTACGACGTGGACGGCCACGAGTACGTCGACTTCTGCCTGGGCGACACCGGCACCATGTTCGGCCACTCGCCGGACCCGGTGGCCCGCGCCATCGCCGAGCAGGCCAACAACGGCCTGACCACCATGCTCCCGGGCGAAGACGCCGTGGTCTGCGGCGAACTGCTGGCCGCGCGCTTCGGCCTGCCGTTCTGGCAGGTCACCGCCACCGCCACCGACTCCAACCGCTACGTGCTGCGCTGGGCCCGCGCTATCACCGGGCGCAACACCCTGCTGGTGTTCGACGGCTGCTACCACGGCACCGTCGACGACGTCATGGTGCGCTACCGCGACGGCGAGACCGTGCCGCGCTCCGGCCTGGTCGGCCAGGCCTACGACCTGACCCAGTACAGCCGCTCCATCCCCTTCAACGACGTGGCAGCGCTGGAAGCCGCGCTGGCCAGGGGCGACGTCTGCGCCCTGCTGTGCGAGCCGGCGATGACCAACATCGGCATGGTCCTGCCCGACCCGGGCTTCCTGCAGAAGTGCCGCGAGCTGACGCGCAAGTACGGCGCGCTGCTGATCATCGACGAAACCCACACCATCTCCACCGGCATCGGCGGCTGCACGAAACTGTGGAACCTCGACCCGGACTTCTTCGTGGTCGGCAAGCCGATCGCCGGCGGCGTGCCCTGCGGCATCTTCGGCTGCAGCGCGGAAATGGCCGAGAAGATGCTCGCCTCGCGGCAGAAGGCCCAGGAAGACAGCCATGGCCACGGCCACAGCGGCATGGGCACCACCCTCTCGGCCAACGCCCTGGCCATGCACTGCATGCGCGCCAACCTGGAACAGGTGATGACCCAGGCCGCCTACGAGCACATGCTGCCGCTGGCCAGGCGCCTGGCCGACGGCTTCCGCCGGCTGATCGCCAAGCACGGCCTGAAGTGGTCGGTGACCGAACTGGGCGCGCGCAGCGAGTTCCAGTTCTGCCCGGTCTCGCCGCGCACCGGCGCCGAGGCCGAAGCGGCCTTCCACGACGAACTGCAGATGGCCCTGCACCTGTACCTGATCAACCGCGGCATCCTGATCACGCCGTTCCACAACATGACCCTGTGCTGCCCGGACACCAGCGAAGCCGACGTCGACCGCCTGATCGACACCCTCGACGCGGGCATCACCGAGCTGCTGGCGATTCCTGGCGCGCGCGAGGCTTGATGCACCGCGCCCCTGGGCCCGCTCGAAACACCGTCGCAGGAGCGCACTCCGTCCGCGATGCTTTCCGCCGCCTGCCGGCGGATCGCGGATGAATCCGCTCCTACAAGGAACAGGAGCAGCGCCGTCGTAGGATGGGTTGAGCGAAGCGATACCCATCCTACGGTGCAGCCTGCAAGACAGTTGCTCCTACGAAGAGAACATCCGGCGCGCCGCGCCAACCGAGGACCGCCATGCAATTCGCCGATCGAAAGGAAGCCGAAGCCTTCCTCGCCGCGCACCCCGAGGTACGCAGCATCGAGCTGTTCATCATCGACGCCAACGGCATCCCGCGCGGCAAGCTGCTGCACCGCGACGAGCTGCTGGCCATCTACGACAACGGCCGGCCGCTGCCCAGCTCGATCCTCGCGCTCACCGTGCAGGGCGAGGATGTCGAAGGCACCGGGCTGGTCTGGGAAGTGGCCGACGCCGACTGCTGGACCTACCCGCTGCCCGGCAGCCTGACCCTGCAACCCTGGCGCAGCTCGCCCACCGGCCAGCTGCAGGTCAGCATGCACCCGACCCAGGGCCTGCCGGCCACCCCGGCCGACCCGCGCCAGGCCCTGGTGCGCGTGGTCGAGCGGCTCAAGGCCGAGGGCCTGCACCCGGTGATGGCGGTGGAACTGGAGTTCTACCTGCTGGACAAGCAGCGCGACGCCCAGGGCCGCCCGCAGCCGGCGCTGCAGATGAACGGCGTGCGCCCGCAGGCGCCGCAGGTCTACGGCGTGTACGAGCTGGAACAGATGCAGCCCTTCCTCGACGACCTCTACGCCGCCTGCGAGGCCCAGGGCCTGCCGGTGCGCACGGCCATCTCCGAATACGCCCCCGGCCAGTTGGAGCTGACCCTGGAGCACCGCTTCGACGTGCTCCAGGCCATCGACGAAGGCGTGCGCTACAAGCGCCTGGTCAAGGGCGTGGCGAACAAGCACGGGCTGCAGGCCTGCTTCATGGCCAAGCCGTTCGGCGACCGTGCCGGCAGCGGTATGCACCTGCACGTCAGCCTGGCCGACGAACAGGGCAACAACCTCTACGCCAGCGAGCTTTCCGACCTTGAAGGCCCGCAAGGCACGCCGCTGCTGCGGCACTCCATCGGCGGCATGATGGCCACGCTGCTCGACTCCCTGGCCATCTTCTGCCCCAACGCCAACTCCTTCCGCCGCTTCCAGGCCAACAGCTACGCGCCGCTGGCCAAGAGCTGGGGGGTGAACAACCGCACCGTGTCCTTCCGCGTGCCCGGCGGCCCGGCCAAGAGCCGGCACATCGAGCACCGCATCTGTGGCGCCGACGCCAACCCCTACCTGGCCGCCGCGGCTATCCTCGCCGGCATCCACAAGGGCATCCGCGAACAGCTCGACCCCGGCGCGGCCATCGAGGGCAACGGCTACGAGCAGGCCCGCGAGTTCCTGCCCACCGACTGGCTCACCGCGCTGCGCGCCCTGGAGGCCTCCAGCTGGGCCCGCGAGGCGCTGGGCGAAGAGTTCCTCAAGGTATTCCTGGCCATCAAGTGGGAGGAATACCGCCAGTTCATGGGCGAGGTCGGCGAACAGGACTGGCGCTGGTACCTGCACCACGCCTGAGCCGCCGCGACCATCAGTCGCCTACGAAAGCTCCAGCGGGATTTACGAAAAAATTACCCTGGCAAAGCGAAGATTCTGGTCTTTTCTTGGTCAGTAGAGACAGAGGGCCGCCCGTGCGGCCCTCTTCCTTGCGGCGTGCCGCCACTGCCTGACGGCGCGCCGTTTCCCTATCAGGCAGGGAGATCACTCAGTCAATGAGCACACCCGTTGTTCTGATCACCGGGGCCGCCGGCGGCCTCGGCAAGGCCATCGCCAAGCGCTTCGCCCAGAGCCACTGGCGCATCGCCGCCACCGACGTCGACAAGAGCGGGCTGCATGCGCTCAACGCCCAGGTGCCGCTGGATGCCAGCGCCGTGGCCGACCTGCGCCGGGCGGACAACTGCCAGAGCCTGGTGGCGGACATCCTCGCCCGCACCGGCCGCCTGGACGCGCTGATCAACGCCGCCGGGGTCTGGCGCGAGGGCCCGGTGGAGAACTTCAACGAGGACGATTTCGACCTGGTCCTGGGGGTCAACCTCAAGGCCGCGTTCTACATGTGCCAGGCCGCCACGCCCTACCTCAAGGACAACCGCGGCTGCATCGTGAACATCTCCAGCGACTCCGGGCGCCAGGCCTACCGCGGCTCGGCGGCCTACTGCGCGAGCAAGGCGGCGCTGACCATGCTCACCCGCACCCTGGCCCTGGAACTGGCCGCGGACGGCGTGCGCGTCAACGCCATCTCCCCGGCCGACATCGCCACGCCCATGCTCGACTACCAGGCCGAGCGCTACGGCCAGGGCAACCCCGCCGCCTACAAGCTCGGCCTGCTGCGGGATTATCCACAGGGCAAGGAAGCGCGCTTCATCCGCCCGGAAGAGGTCGCCGACCTGGTCTGGTACCTCTGCGGCCCGCAATCCGAAGCCATCACCGGCGCCGACCTGGCCATCGACTTCGGCCTCTCCGCCGGCCGCTGAGCCGCGCCGCGCGCCAATCGCCCGGCGATTGGCGCGCGCCCCTGTTCGCCGGGGCCAATGGGGGGTATAGAAAAGAGTGTGTCGCGGGGCTGCGCGCAGTGCGTCCAGTCTTGGCATCCCCCACCCGCCTTGCGAGAGCGATATGGAACCCGGCAACCACCAACTCAGCATGACCGTCCTGATGACCCCGGACATGGCCAACTTCTCCGGCAACGTCCACGGCGGCACCCTGCTCAAGTACCTCGACGAGGTCGCCTACGCCTGCGCCAGCCGCTACGCCGGCCACTACGTGGTGACCCTCTCGGTCGACCAGGTGATCTTCCGCGAGCCGATCCACGTCGGCGAACTGGTGACCTTCCTCGCCTCGGTCAACTACACCGGCCGCACCTCCATGGAGATCGGCGTGAAGGTGGTCACCGAGAACATCCGCGAGAAATCCGTGCGCCACACCAACAGCTGCTTCTTCACCATGGTGGCGCTGGACGACGCGCGCAAACCCACCGCCGTGCCGCCGCTGCAGCCGGTCACCCGGGAGGAGCGCCGGCGCTTCGCCCAGGCCCAGCAGCGCCGCCAGCTGCGCCAGGAACTTGAGCAGCGTTACCAGGCAATTCGTGAAGAATGGGACAAGGATGCCGACATTTCTTGACAAGATTTCTCAAGTGCCGCTGAAAAAGTCCGGCGCGTCAACAAGTTAACCTTGAGCGTCGGCAAGGCCGAAAGCCTCGCCAGCGCCTAGACTTGCCCAATCCGCGGGTTTGCCCCCGTGATCCACCTTCGAACCACCGCCCTCCCGGGGCGGCAGTTCCCTGCGTGCCCGGAGCCCAGACCATGCACCACACACCGCTACTGACCACCCTCGCCGTCGGCTTCGTGCTGGCCTTCATCCTCGGTGCCCTGGCCAACCGCCTGCGCATCTCGCCGCTGGTCGGCTACCTGCTGGCCGGCGTGCTGGCCGGGCCCTTCACCCCCGGCTACGTCGCCGACCAGGCGCTGTCGACGGAAATCGCCGAACTGGGGGTGATCCTGCTGATGTTCGGCGTCGGCCTGCACTTCTCGTTGAAAGACCTGCTCTCGGTGAAGGCCATCGCCATCCCCGGCGCGGTGGTGCAGATCGGCGTGGCCACCCTGCTCGGCATGGGCCTGGCCTGGATGATGGGCTGGCCGCTGGGCGGCGGCCTGGTGTTCGGCCTGGCGCTGTCGGTGGCCAGCACCGTGGTGCTGCTGCGCGCCCTGGAACAGCGCCAGCTGATCGACACCAAGCGCGGGCGCATCGCCATCGGCTGGCTGATCGTCGAAGACCTGGCCATGGTCCTCACCCTGGTGCTGCTGCCGGCGCTGGCCGGCACGCTTGGCGGCAAGGCCGAGGACGGCGCCAGCGGCGGCATCCTGCTGCCGATCCTGCTGACCCTGGGCAAGGTGGTGGCCTTCGTCGCGGTGATGATCCTCGGCGGCCGCCGCGTGGTGCCCTGGGCCCTGGAGAAGGTCGCCGCGACCGGTTCGCGCGAGCTGTTCACCCTCGCCGTGCTGGCCATCGCCCTGGGCATCGCCACCGGCTCGGCGGTGGTGTTCGGCGTGTCCTTCGCCCTCGGCGCCTTCTTCGCCGGGATGATCCTCAACGAATCCGAGCTCAGCCACGAGGCGGCGGAGAACTCGCTGCCCCTGCGCGACGCCTTCGCGGTGCTGTTCTTCGTCTCGGTGGGCATGTTGTTCAACCCGGCGATCCTGATCCAGGAGCCGCTGCCGGTGCTGGCCACCTTCCTGGTCATCGTCTTCGGCAAATCGGTGGCCGCCTACGTCATCGTGCGCCTGTTCGGCCACCCCAACAGCACCGCGCTGACCATCGCCGCCAGCCTGGCGCAGATCGGCGAGTTCTCCTTCATCCTGGTCGGCCTGGGCGTGACCCTTGAACTGCTGCCCGAGCAGGGCCGCGACCTGGTGCTGGCCGGCGCCATCCTGTCGATCCTGGTCAACCCGCTGCTGTTCATCGCCATCGAGCGCCTGCAGGCGCGCAAGGAAAGCGCCCAGCCCAGCGAGGCCCAGGCGCAGGACGAGGACCTGCCGCCGCCGGTGCGCGAGCACGAGCACGCCATCCTCATCGGCCACGGCCGCGTCGGCGAACTGGTCAGCGCGCGCCTGCAGAAGGACGGCACGCCGCTGGTGGTGATCGAGGACAAGCGCGAGAAGGCCGCCGAACTGCGCGAACGCGGCCTGAGCGTAGTGGTCGGCAACGCCGCCAACCCGGAAGTGCTGGCCCTGGCCAACATCACCACCGCGCGCTGGCTGCTGATCGCCATCCCCAACGGCTTCGAGGCTGGGCAGATCGCCAGCCGCGCCCGCGCGGCCAACCCCGAACTGGACATCATCGCCCGCGCGCACTTCGACGCCGAGGTGGAATACCTGGAACAGAACGGCGCCAGCCTGGTGATCATGGGCGAACGCGAGATCGCCCAGGGCATGTACCAGCGCGTCGAGCAGCACGGCACCCCGGCGCCGCAGCCGGATGGGTTGCCGCAGTCGGCTTGAGTTCGCGGCGGGTGCCGAGCACTTTCGGTCCCGCCTCGACGACAGGGCCTGACGCCTCCCTCAGATCGCCTTCGCCTCGAAACGCACCCGCGGGTGGGCGATGCGGTCCTGGGCGCGCACCAGTTCCAGTTCGTAGCTGCCGCAGTGCTGTGTCTCCAGCAGCACTTCGTGCACCGCCGCGGCGGTGAATTCGAAGGCCGTGCAGGGCGCCTCGCCCAGCAGCAGGCGGGCCAGGAACAGGCCGGAGGTCAGGTCGCCGACGCCCACCGGCTGGCGCGGGAAGGCCAGCAGCGGGCGGCGCAGGTGCCAGCTGCCCTCGGCGCTGACCAGCAGCATCTCGAAGGCATCCGACGGCTTGCCCGGGTAGTTCAGGTGCTTCACCAGCACCGCCTTGGGGCCGCGCGCCAGCAGGCTGCGCGCCATCTCCACGCAATCCTCCAGGGACTGCGGGCTGCGCTGGCAGAAGCTGTCCAGCTCCAGTTGGTTGGGGCACAGGTAGTCGGCCACCGCGGCGGCTTCCTGGAGCAGGAACTCGCCGACTTCCGGGGCCACGATGCAGCCCTTGTCCGGGTGGCCCATCACCGGGTCGCACAGGTAGATCGCCCGCGGGTTGGCCTCGCGGATGCGCGCCAGCGCCTCGAGGATCGCGCGGCCCTGGGCGGCGCTGCCCAGGTAGCCGGAAAGCACGGCGTCGCAGTTGCCCAGCTCGCCGATGGCGGCGATGCCCTCCACCAGCGCCGGAATCTGCTCCGGCGGCAGCACCTGGCCGGTCCAGTGGCCATACTGGGTATGGTTGGAGAACTGCACGGTGTTCAGCGGCCAGACGTTCACCCCGACGCGGCGCATCGGGAACACGGCGGCGCTGTTGCCGGCATGGCCGAAGACGACGTGGGACTGGATGGCGAGGACGTGGGGAGTGCGCGACGACATGACGAATTCCTGCAACTGGATGTGTCAGTATGGGGCGCAAATCACCACCTGGGAACCGGCGGCTCTCGCCGCTTTCCTACAGACTCGGTAAGCTGGAGCGCCTCTTCCCGAGCGGAGCCTTGAAGTGACCTTGGGCAACCTTTTCGTATTCCTCCTGCTGGCCACGGCCGCCGCCTGGTGGTGGCGCGCCCACGGCATCCGCGAGCGCGCCCTGCAGCTGGCGCGCCAGCACTGCGCGCGGCAGGGGGTGGAGCTGCTCGACGAGAACGTCGCCCTGCGCCGCCTGCGCCTGCGCCGCGGCGCCAACGGCATGCTCTGCCTGGCCCGGGAATACGGCTTCGAGTTCACCGCCAGCGGCCAGGACCGCTACAACGGCAGCATCACCATGCTCGGCCAGCGCCCCGGCCCGATCGAGCTGGAGCCCTTCCGCTTCCACCCCGAGCCCCACGAGGTGCACGCGGTGGTGGAAATCGCCCAGGCCCTGCCAGCGCCCACGGCCGAGCCACAGGCGCCACGGCACAAGGCCGAGGTGGTGCGGCTGGACGAGTGGCGGCGCAACCACGCCGACAAGAAGGTCGGCGACTGAACCTGACCGCTCACAAGGCATAGCCTGCCCCTCAGGCAAGGGATAGGACGAAACTCAGCGGACAATGGGCGCGACTCGCTTGCCCCTCCATGAACATGCCCACGGCTTGTGCGCCCTAGGTCAAGGTGCATAGAGAATTCGCCGTTTCCCATTCATAGCCAGGACCGTTCCGATTGCCCCTGCGCGCAGGGCCAACCCAAGGTCATCCCTCATCAAATAATGAAGAGGGATGACCCATGCTCGATACCCCCATTATCCCCATCCTCCAATGCTGGATCGACAAGCCTCGCACGGGCCTTCCAGCCGCCTCTCCGTCGACCAGCGTGCCATCTGGCAAGGAAGCCGCGTGATGGGCAAGCGCATGAATATCCGCGGCAAGGGCGTGGGCCTGGCGGACGATATCACCTCCACCGGGGCGAAGTGCCTGGCCGGGCAGACCACCTTCACCAACCATGACCGTGCGGTGCTGCGGGTGGGCGACATGACCACGCCCTGCCCACGCTGCGGCGTGCCGGGCGTCATCCAGCAGGGCGACCTGACCACCGAACACCTCGGCATGCTGGTCGCCGTCGATGGTTGTACCGTCGCTTGCGGCTGCCCGCCGGGCAGCCATTACCTGATCGCCCCGCTCGACGGAGGCTCGGGGGCCGCCGCCTCTGGCGTGATGGGCCTTGGCGCCGCCCTTGCCGTACCGCTGGCGGGCACCGGGCCAGCCCGTCCCGGCAACGAGCAGGGCGAGACGCTGGCCGAAGAAGAGGAGGAAGAGGAAGAACTCACCGGCATCGTCCTGCGCCTGGGCCTGTTCTTCGACGGCACCGGCAACAACCAGGCCAACAGCGAGGCTGCCGCCGAGTGCCGCGCCATCAACGTGGGGCTGTCACAGGAGGCGGCGGAGGAGATCCGCCAGCACTGTGCAGCCTATGGTTTCGACGGTAGCGGCGCCACGCCGGATAACAGCTATGGCAACGATGCGAGCAACATCGCTCACTTGTATAACCTCTATCCAGACCAGGCGGATGAGCGTCTGCCGGCCGAAGCTGACGAGGCCTATCTGGCAGTCTATCTGGAAGGCGTCGGCACCAGCGCCGGCCAGCAGGACTCGCCGTTCAGCCAGGGGACCGGCCGTGGCAGCACGGGAGTCCTTGCGCGGGTGAAGCAGATGCCGGCACTGGCCTTGGAACAGTTGCGTCGTTTACGGCAGGCCAATCCCGATCTGAAAATCCGACGTATCGAAATCGATCTGTTCGGCTTCAGCCGCGGGGCCGCCGCCGCGCGGCATTGCGCCAACGACCTGCTCAAAGGCGCGGACAGCCTGCTGGCCAAAGCCATACCGCCAGGAACGGAGGGCTTGGCCGAGAGCTTCGCCTGGCGCCACCGCACGGACTTTACCCTGGGCTTCATCGGCCTGTTCGACACCGTGGCCGCGGTGGTGGCGCCCTGGCGTGGCGATTTCAGCCCGCACGATGGGCGCAATGCCGACCTGGAGCTGGGCCTGGCCCCCGGCTGCGCCCGCCAGGTGGTGCAACTGGTGGCCGCCAACGAGTACCGCCACAACTTCTCCCTGACCCGCACCGACCACGACATCCGCCTGCCCGGCGCCCACTCGGACATCGGTGGCGGCTACCTGCCCCTGGCCACGGAAAAGGTCTTCCTCAGCCCGCCGGAAAGCAACCAGGTCAGCCTGGGCACCGCCAACGAATGGACCCAGGCCTACCTGCGCACGCGTCAGACGCTGGAGCGCCGCCTGCCGGCCTGGCAACCCTATGCGCAACGCATCGGCATCGAGACCTGGGAGGTCCGGCTGCCCTTCAACAAGAAGCACGACCATTACCCGGAAAAACGCGTCTACGCCGCGGTGTGCAGCGAGCGCCAGGTGCGTGGGGAACTGTCGCGGGTGTACCTGCGCATCATGCGGGAACTGGCAGTGCGGGCTGGGGTGGCGTTCGACCCCATCGATCCCGATGACAATCGCACAGCATTACCAATGGAGCTGCAAGCCATCGCCGCGAAGTTGCAAGCCTATGCCCTGGGCGAATCCCTCCCTGGCTTGAGCGAGGAGGAAGTCGCCCTGTTGCAGCGCCGCTACATCCACCTCTCCGCCCACTGGAATGCAGCCAAGGGCAAGCATGAGAGCGAACTGGAAGTGATGTTCATCAATCGTCCCGCCAAGGGCGGCAAGCGCGCGGAGTATCCCAATGAATAGGCTGAAACCCCTGCTGATAGTCGCCCTGGCCTGGCTGCTGAGCGGCTGCGCCACGGGCGCCAATGGCCTGCCCTACGACGCCTGGCGCCTGGGCTTCCTGGCGCCCAACTACATGGAGGTATGGATCGAGACCGCCGATGCGGTGGACGTACATGACCGCGTGTTCCGTCGTGCCATGAGCGGGGTGGCGGCGATCCAGACGCCAAAGAACCTCAAGGGCGATCCCCGTGGTTGGCCGGAACGCCCGAGTTGGGGGAAAGGTAAGCATGTCCGCGGCGCGGCTCTGCCGCGGTTGGTCTACGTGCGCTGGCAATCGCTGGTGGAGCCGCAGACCTATGAGGCCTATATCGTGATACCCGAAGCCACCCAGCGGGCCATGGTCAAGAGCGAAAAGGCCTTTTGCAGGTTCGATGAAAAGTGGATTACCGACTACCGCAAAGGCCTGACCATCGGCCTGGCGCCCGGCGGCATCGCCAAGGTCTGGATCATGGGACCTTGCCTGGATCCCATCGAGGTCACGCGGGTACAGGGGACGGTGGTGAAGAAAGGTCCCTATGACGGCACCTCAGAAGGACGGCATCGCCCCCTCTCCAATACAGCCAGAACCTACATCGAAAAATATGGCATCCCCTATGGCTCCTGGTGAGGGTTCTTCGATGGCCGTGGCCAAGGGCAAGCACGAAAGCGAGTGGGAAGCGATGTTCATCAACCGCCCCGCCAAGGGCGGCAAGCGCGCGGAGTATCCCAATGAATAGGCTGAAACCCCTGCTGGTAGTCGCCCTGGCCTGGCTGCTGAGCGGCTGCGCCACGGGCGCCAATGGCCTGCCCTACGATGCCTGGCGCCTGGGCTTCGGCGCGCCGCCTTACATGGAGGTGTGGATCGAGACTGCCGATGCGGTGGACGTACATGACCACGTGTTCCGCCGCGCCATGAGTGGTGTCGCCTCTACCATTCCCCCCACGAAACTCAAGATAGATGCCAGTGGCTGGCCAGAGCGCCCAGGCTGGGGAGCAGGCAAATACGTGCGTGGTGCAGCCTTACCACGGCTCATCTACGTGCGCTGGCAATCGCTGGTGGAGCCGCAGACCTATGAGGCCTATATCGTGATACCCGAAGCCACCCAGCGGGCCATGGTCAAGAGCGAAAAGGCCTTTTGCAGGTTCGATGAAAAGTGGATTACCGACTACCGCAAAGGCCTGACCATCGGCCTGGCGCCCGGCGGCATCGCCAAGGTCTGGATCATGGGACCTTGCCTGGATCCCATCGAGGTCACGCGGGTACAGGGGGAAGTGGTAAAGAAGGGGCCTTATGGCGGGCAATCAGATGGGCACTATTACCCATTAAGCGACATCTCCAAGACCTACATCGAAAAGTACGGCATCCCCTATGGCTCCTGGTGAGGTCTCCTCGATTGCGGTGGCCAAGGGCTAGTACGAGAGTGAATTGGAAGTTCGGAAGCGGTTTCCGTGCCCTGACTGATTCCCGCACTACTCGTGCCCGAGCAGGAAGCGCGCCACCCGCTCGGCGCTGTCCTGGGGATATTCCTGCATGAAGCAATGCCCGCCGGCGACGCTCTGCCCGCCGACGTGGGTGTTCTGCGCGCACCAGCGGGCCACCGACCTGGGCACGAAGGGGTAGGTCCGTTCGCCGAACAGCACCAGGGTCGGCGTGCTCACTTTCGCCAGCGACGGCCACAGGCGCTTGGGGAAGGAACTGAAGATTTCCGCCTCGCGGCTCGGCCGGCATTTCAGCTCGACGCCGCCGTCCACCGCCTTGATGGCGTTCTCCACGTAGGCCCATAGCGCCTCGTCGGTCCAGCCCTTGAAGATGCCGCGGCCGTGCAGGCCGGCGTAGGCGGCGGCACGGTCCGGCCACTGGCTGCGCCGCGCCCTGGCCTTCTGCGCCATGGCCCGGCGCTCGTGCAGGCCGAGCACCTCGGACAGCGCCATCACGCCGATCATCGCCGGGGTGAACAGCACCGGGTCGAGCAGCGCCGCGCGTTCGAACAGCCGCGGATGGCGCGCCAGGATCAGGCTGCTGAGCACGCCGCCGAAGCTGTGCCCGCAGGCGTAGCGCGGCACCTCGCCGTAGCCCCCGCGGCCGGCCTCGAAGGCTTCCACGGCCATCTCGGCGTTGCGGTTCCAGCCGTGGAAGCGCCCGCCGTGGTCGCTGTCGCCATGGCCCTGGACGTCGCACAGCCAGAGATCGAAGTCCCGCGCCAGGTGCTTGAGCATCGGCTCGTAGGCGCGCCCGCAGAAACCATTGCCATGCAGGAAGTGCAGCAACGGCTTGCCGCTGGGTTCGCTGCGCCAGCCGCGCAGGGTGAAGCCGGCGGAGCAGGAATGGGACCAGGCGATCAACTGCATCGGACGTTCTCCTCGAGGGTCGCGCAGTGTAGCGACCCGCGGCCGCGCCGGACCAGTGCCCGGACGTGCTATGGTCGCGCTCCGCCCACCCGCACCGAGCGCCATGAGCCCGACCCGTCCCCTGCGCCTGATCCTCGCCAGCCTGCTGGTACTGGCCGGCCTGCTGCTGTCGGTGTACTGGGCCGGGGAAAAGGCGCGGCACCGCTCGCTGCTCGCCGAGGCCGAGGCCGCCCACGAGCAGTTGGGGCTGTACGTCAGCTCCCTGCGCACCCTGCTGGAACGCTACCGCAGCCTGCCGGCGGTGCTGGCCCTGGACCCGGAACTGCGCCAGGCCCTGGCCGGCCCGATCACGGGCGAGCTGCAGCAGGCGCTGAACCTCAAGCTGGAGCGGATCAACGCCGCGGCGCGCTCCTCCACCCTGGAACTGCTTGACCGCGACGGCCTGGCGGTGGCTGCCAGCAACTGGCGCCTGCCGACCAGCTACGTCGGCCACAACTACGCCTTCCGCCCCTACTTCCGCCAGACCATCGCCCAGGGCACCGGGCGCTTCTACGCGGTGGGCGTGACCACCGGCATCCCCGGCTACTTCCTGGCCAACGCGGTGCGCGACGAGGCCGGACGCTTCCTCGGCGCCATCGTGGTCAAGCTGGAATTCCCCGACCTGGAACAGCAGTGGAGCCAGACCCCCGACCTGGTGCTGGTCAGCGACACCAAGGGCATCGTCTTCCTCGCCAACCACCCCGGCTGGCGCTACCGCGAATTGCAGCCGCTGGACACCTTCGCCCGCCTGGAACTGGCGCAGACCCGCCAGTACGACCGCCAGCCGCTGAGCCCGCTGCGGCACCGCACCCTGCAGCCGCTGGGCGAGGACAGCCGCCTGGTGCGCGTCGGCGCCAAGGACGACGAAACCGACTACCTCTGGCAATCCCTGAGCCTGCCCGACGACGACTGGACCCTGCACCTGCTGCGCGACGCCCGCGGCGTGCAGAGCGACGTCGCCACCGCGCGCCTGGCCGCCGCCGGGGCCTGGCTGACGCTGGTGTTCCTGGCCCTGCTGCTGCAGCAGCGCTGGCGCATCGCCCGCCTGCGCCAGCGCAGCCGCGAGGAACTGGAACAGTTGGTGGAACAGCGCACCGCCGCCCTGAAAACCGCCCAGGACGGCCTGGTGCAAGCCGCCAAGCTGGCGGCCCTGGGGCAGATGTCGGCGGCCCTGGCCCACGAGATCAACCAGCCGCTGACCGCCCAGCGCATGCACCTGGCCAGCGTGCGCCTGCTGCTGGACGCCGGGCGCAGCGACGAGGCCCGCGCCGCGCTGGCGCGCCTGGACGACCTGCTGGAGCGCATGGCCGCGCTGACCGGCCACCTGAAGACCTTCGCCCGCAAGACCCCCGGCGGCCTGCGCGAACGCATCGAACTGGGCCACGTGCTGGACCAGGCCCTGCAATTGCTGACGCCGCGCATCCGCGCCGAGCAGGTGGAGGTCAGCCAGGTGCTCAGCGTGCCGGCCTGGGTGCTGGGCGATGCCATCCGCCTGGAGCAGGTGCTGGTCAACCTGCTGCGCAACGCCCTGGACGCGGTGGCCGGCGTCGAGCGCCCGCACATCCGGGTGGCGCTGCGTCGCGAGGACCCGTACTGGATTCTGGAAGTCGCCGACAACGGCGCGGGCATCGCCGCCGAGCACCTGGGCAACGTCTTCGATCCCTTCTTCACCACCAAGCCGGTGGGCGAGGGACTCGGCCTGGGACTGGCGGTATCCTACGGCATCGTCCACGAACTCGGCGGCCGCCTGGAGGCCGCCAACCGTCCCGAAGGCGGCGCGCTGTTCCGCCTGGTGCTGCCCGCCGCGAGCGAAGAGACATGACCGAACACGTGATTTTCGTCGATGACGAAGCCGCCATCCGCGATGCCGTGCAGCAGTGGCTGCAGCTGTCCGGCTTCACGGTGCGCCTGTGCAAGAGCGCCGAGGAGTGCCTGAAGAACCTGGAGCGCAGCTTCGCCGGCGTGGTGATCAGCGACGTGCGCATGCCCGGCACGGACGGCCTGGCCCTGCTCGAACGCCTGCAGCAGCTGGACCGCGACCTGCCGGTGATCATGGTCACCGGCCACGGCGACGTGCCCATGGCGGTGCAGGCCATGCGCGACGGCGCCTACGACTTCATCGAGAAGCCCTTCACCCCCGAGCGCCTGCTGGACAGCCTGCGCCGCGCCCTGGAAAAGCGCCGCCTGGTGCTGGAGAACCGCCAGCTGCGCGAACAGGCCACGCTCAAGGACCAGGTGGAGTCGCGCCTGCTCGGCGTGTCGAAGCCGATGGAAGCCCTGCGCCGCCAGGTGCTGGCCCTGGCCGGCACGCCGGTGAACGTGCTGATCCGCGGCGAGACCGGCGCCGGCAAGGAACTGGTCGCCCGCTGCCTGCACGACTTCGGCCCGCGCGCCGACAAGCCCTTCGTCGCGCTGAACTGCGCGGCCATCCCCGAGCAGCTGTTCGAGAGCGAGCTGTTCGGCCATGAGAGCGGCGCCTTCACCGGCGCCCAGGGCAAGCGCATCGGCAAGCTGGAGCACGCCAACGGCGGCAGCCTGTTCCTCGACGAGATCGAGAGCATGCCGCTGGCCCAGCAGGTCAAGCTGCTGCGCGTGCTGCAGGAGCAGCAGCTGGAGCGCCTGGGCTCGAACCAGAGCATCCGCGTCGACCTGCGGGTGATCGCCGCGACCAAGCCGGACCTGCTGGAAGAAGCCCGCGCCGGGCGCTTCCGCGAGGACCTGGTGTACCGCCTGAACGTCGCCGAGCTGCGCCTGCCGCCGCTGCGCGAAAGGCGCGAGGACATCCCGCTGCTGTTCGAGCATTTCGCCCAGTTGGCCAGCCAGAAGCTCGGCCGCGAAGCGCTGCCGCTGAGCACCGCCGAACTGGCCCGGCTGCTGGCCCACGACTGGCCGGGCAACGTCCGCGAACTGGCCAACGCCGCCGAACGCCACGTGCTCGGCCTGGACCGCGCGGCGCAACTGGAAGCGCCGGCCGGCAGCGGCCTGTTCGAACGCATGGAAGCCTACGAGGCCGAATGCATCCGCCAGGCCCTGGGCCAGTGCAAGGGCGACATCAAGGCGGTGATGGAACTGCTCGGCCTGCCGCGCCGCACCCTCAACGAGAAGATGCAGCGGCATGGGTTGAGCCGGGGGGATTATCTCGGAGAAGGCTGAGTCGCCTCCTCCAGGCGCTTGGCCAGGTACCCGCGCGAGATGCTCCCTGCCCCCCACCAGAGCAGCAGCAATGCGACGGCGGCTCCGAACAGAGCCAGCAGCGGCCAGCCCAGGCTTGCGCGGGGAGTGGCGAACAGGTTCGGCGTCATGCATGGCATTCATGTCCAGACAGAAGGGATTCTGCCCTGCGCAACGGCACTTCGCCAATATCGCCTCGAGCGGCCGGCGCTTTTCCACAGGCAAAAAAACGGCCGCTGAGTGCAGCGGCCGGAAAGAAGACGTCGATTGGAGCAATCGGATATCGGCGTCGGGAAGCAAGGCCAGTCGGCGTTGGAGGAACCGGCTGGCGTGAGGGGCGGAAGTTCGCAGTCACCGCCCCTCGGTGACACATCAGGCTGATCGTGTCGGGCCTGCCGGGAGAGCCCGGCAGATAAAGACAAGTCTATTGACCTATCTAGTTTCGATAAAGCGCGGAGACGGCGAAAGACTTTTTCATAAAATGAAAAGATCACCGCCCCCGCCGGGATAAAAAAACGCCGCATTTCGTATGCGGCGCAAGGCATTGGGAATACCGGCTCACGCTCCGGGCTTCCCGGGGGAAAGTAACGCCGATCAGGAATCGGCGTTGGACTGGGCAGCGGCCTTGCCGGCGGTACGCTCGGCGTCGGAGGCCTGCTGGGCAGCGGCGATGGCGGCCTCGTTGGCTTTCACCATCTTGTCGGTCATCAGTCGGGATTCTTCGGCGAAGCTCAGTTGCACGAAGGACAGCGAGCAAACGGACAGCAGGGCAGCAACAACAAGTTTACGGGACATGATTTTCGAACCTTTGATTGGCCCCGCTCAGTGGGGGCGATGCAAAGGTTACGACTCGGTGACAGGCGGAAAAATAGCTGGCTCACCAACAGACCATTGCCTGAAAAGCAACAATCCGTTTTCAGGCCCAGTGCGCAGGGTCGTTCATCACCTGCTCGTCGGCGTCGAAGGCCTTGGGCAGTTCTTCCTTGAGGAATTCCACCCAGGTGCGGATCTTCGCGTCGAGGAAGCGCCGCGACGGGTAGAGCGCGAAGATCTGCCGCACGTGCAGGCTGCGCTCGGGCAACACGCGCACCAGCTCGCCCTGGCGCAGCGCCGGCGCGGCCACGTAGCTGGGCAGCAGGCAGATGCCCATGCCGGCGCGGGCGGCCCCGGCCAGGGCCTCGGCGACGTTGACCATGAAGGTGTCGCGCGGGCGGATCACGCTCGCCTCGTTGTCTTCCTCGAAGGCCCAGCCTTCCGGGAAGGTCGGGTCCTGCAGGCGCAGGCAGCGGTGCTCGCGCAGGTCCTCGATGGCGCGCGGGGTGCCGCGTTCGGCCAGGTAGCCGGGGCTGGCGCAGAGCACGCTGTAGATGGTGCCGAGGGTCTGGGCGACGTATTCGGAGTCGGGCAGTTCGCGGTCGCGGGTGATGACCACGTCCTGGCCTTCTTCGAGGATGTCCGGCTGGCGCTGGGCCAGGGTCAGCTCGATGTAGACCTCCGGGTGCTGCTGGCAGTAGCGCGAGATCAGCGGGATGAGATGCTGCTGGCCGAGCCCGGTCAACGAGTGCACGCGCAGCCGGCCGCGCGGGCGCAGGTGCGCGCCGTTGGCCTCGGCTTCGGCTTCCTCGACGTCGAGGAGGATTTCCCGACAACGCTGCAGGTAGCGTTCGCCGGTCTCGGTCAGGGCCAGGCGCCGCGTGGTGCGGTGCAACAGGCGCGCCTGCAGGTAGGCCTCCAGGTCCGAGACCACGCGGGAGACCTGGGCGGTCGACAGGCCCAGGGCATTGGCGGCGGCGGTGAAGCTGCCGGCATCGACCACGCGGGCGAAGACCCGCATCGCATGTAAAGTGTCCACTGTTGCCCCGTCTGCAAAACTGAATCGCAGTATAGGGTCATTTTCCCGCGACAGTTGCCGGGTATAGTGGCAACCAGGTCGCTGCAGCAGCGATGGGTCCATCAGGCCTATCGTCTGGCACCCGGCACACCAGCCGCTTGCCAACACTCCCCCGCGCATACCCCGCTGCAGCGGCTGCCCTTTTCCTCCAAAGGCGCATGTCTTGATTGATGTGCGCCTTTTTTCGTTTGCAGGCGGCGCCGAGGTGCTTTCGTAGGATGGGTTGAGCTTGCGAAACCCATGCGGTCGCGGTGATGGGTATCGCTTCGCTCAACACCATCCTACGACGGTGCGCCACGGCATCGAGGCGTGCCAGTCAGCGCGGCAGCGGATAGAGGCGTTCGTCGAACTGCGCCAGGCGCGGGAATTCCAGCGGTTGGTCGCCCTCCAGGTGCTGCAGGCGGTCCTGGTACTGGCGCAGGAAGTCCTGGCGCGCGTCGTTGCCGATGTAGGGCACGTGCCAGGCGACGAAGGGCGGCAGCACCGTCATGCCGGTGTAGGCCAGGGTGCCGCGCAGGATCGGCCGCAGCATGTCTTCCAGCGGGCCGTGGATGGCGCCTTCGCCGAACATGTGCTCGCGCCCGCCGAGGGTGACGGTGACCAGCGCCTTCTTGCCGGCCAGGCCGCCCTGGTCGTAGAAGCGCTTGCCGCCGTAGCAGATGCCCGAGACCAGCACGCGGTCGAACCAGCCCTTGAGGATGGCCGGGGCGGAGAACCAGTAGATCGGGAAGTTGAAGATCACCAGGTCCGCCCTGAGCAGCTTGTCCAGCTCGGCCTGGATGTCGGCGGCGATGGTCTGGTGCTTGGCGCCTTCGCGCTGCTCCAGGGCGTAGACCAGGTAGTCCGGGTTGGCGCGCGCGCCGAAGTCGGCGGCGCTGGCTACCGGGTTCCAGTTCATCGCGTAGAGGTCGGAGACCTGCACTTCGTGGCCCTGGCCCTTGAGGGTTTCCTCGGCCAGCTTGTACAGCGCGGTGCTGAAGGACTGGGGTTCGTTGTGGGCGTGGACGATCAGTACGTTCATGTGGATTCCTTGATGGTCGGGCATCGGCGCTGGGCGTTGCCCTCTCCCCCAGCCCCTGGCTGCGCGCCCCGCTCCGAAGGGAGAGGGGAGCTATCCGTGCCAGCGCGAAACTTCACCGCCACGCTGGACTGCTTTTGCCCCCTCTCCCGCTTGCGGGAGAGGGCTGGGGAGAGGGTGCTCTTCAGGCGTTCAGAGTTGAATGGCCTTGTGTTCGACGAACTCCGCCAGACCTTCCTCGCCCCACTCGCGGCCGATGGTCTGCTCGGTGGCCGGGTTCTGCACCTCGGCCAGGCCCTGCCCTTGCGGCGCCACCCAGGCGCCGTCGATGTACAGCTGCAGGCGGTCATGCATAGCGCTTCTCCTTGAGCAGTTCGGCGGCGCACAGGGCGATGCGCCGGCAGGCTTCGCGCAGCGGCTCGGCGCCGAGCACCAGGCCCAGGCGGATGTGCCCGGCGGCGCTGGGGCCGAAGGCTTCGCCGGCCAGCACCGAGACGCCGTGGCGGTCCAGCAGCAGGTCGGCGAAGTCCTGGGCGGAGAGGCCGGTGGGGCGGATGTCGACCATTACGAACATGCCGCCGTCCGGGCGCAGGGCGCGCAGGCCGACGCAATCGGCGAGGCAGTCGAGCACCAGGTCGTGGCGCTGGCGGTAGGCCTCGCGCATGGCTTCCAGCTCCGGCAGCTGGGCTTCCAGCGCGGTGCAGGCGGCGTCCTGGACGAAGTCCGGCGAGCCGTAGAGCATGCACAGCGCGAGGTTTTCCAGATGGCCGCAGAGGTCCTGCGGGCCGACCACCCAGCCCACCCGCCAGCCGGTCATGGCGTGGGACTTGGACAGGCTGTTGAGGGTCGCGGTGCGCTCGGCCATGCCCGGCAGGCTGGCCGGGCTGACGTGCTCGCCGTCGAATATCAGTTCGCTGTAGACCTCGTCGGAAATCATCCACAGGTCGTGTTCGATGCACAGCTCGGCCAGTGCCTCCCAGGTCGCCCGCGGCAGGCTGGCGCCGGAGGGGTTGTGCGGGCTGTTGATGGCGATGGCGCGGGTGCGCGGGGTGACCAGCCTGGCCACGTCCTCGGCCTGCACGCGGAAGCCGTGCTCGGAGCGCACCGACACCGGCACCACCTTGGCCCCGCAGGCGCCGAACACCGCCTCGTAGGTGACGTACATGGGTTCGGCGACTATCACCTCGTCGCCCGGGTTCAGCACGCACTGCGCCACGGCGTAGAGCGCGCACTGCGCGCCGGCCAGCACCACGACATTGTTCGCATCCACCGCCTGGCCGCTGCGTTGCGTGTGGCGGCTGGCGATGGCCTCGCGCAGGTTGCGCTTGCCGCGCACGTCGGAGTAGTGGGTGTTGCCGGCCAGCAGGCTGTCGATGGCCGACTGCACGATGGGCGCCGGGGTGTCGAAGTCGGGGTCGCCCACCGACAGCAGCAGGATGTCGTCGCCCTGCTCCAGGCGCGCCAGGGCGCGGTAGTGGATGTCCCAGGCGGCGGCGCCGGGGCCTGCGATGCGTTGGGTGAGGTTCGAGAAGCGCATGACGGAGAGTCCTTCAATGCGCCGGGGCCTGCGCCCCGGCGGGTGCAACGGGGCCTACTTCGCGCAGGCGTGTTTCAGCTCGATCAGGGTCACGCCGGGGTGGGCGAAACCTTCGCACAGGTCGCGCTCCAGCTCGTCCAGGCTCTGCGGCTGGCGCATCTCGCAGCCGTAGGCGCGGCCGAGCAGGGCGAAGTCCGGGTTGCGCGGCAGCACGCCGACCGGCTCGATATCCAGGCCGAGCATGTCGTCGCGGATCTGCCCGAGGGCGTCGTTGTTCCACAGCAGCACCACCAGCGGGCTGTCCAGCTCCTCGGTGGCGGTGGCCAGTTCCTGGGCGGTGTAGAGGAAGCCGCCGTCGCCCACCAGCACCAGGCCGGGGCGCTCCGGCGCGCCGAACTTGGCGCCGATGCCGGCCGGCACGCCGTAGCCGAGGGTGCCGTAGCCGGTGGGGTGCAGCCAGCCGCGCGGGGCCTGGCTGGGGTACAGGTAGTTGGCGGTGTAGGCCAGTTGGGTCATGTCGCTGGCGATGAAGGCGTTGGCCGGCAGCGCCTTGGCGATGCGTTCGAGGATCGCCTTGTGGATAAGCTGCAGCGGCGCGTGGCTGGCATCCAGTTGCTGGCGCAGCTGGGCGACACGGTCGCTGGCACTGCCGGCGTCGCGCTTGGCGGCCGGCAGCGCGGCGAGCAGCGCTTCGGCGGTGGCCTTCGAATCGCCCAGCAGGGCCACGGCGCTGGGGTAGAAGTCGTTGAACTTGCGCGAATCGACGTCGACGCGGATCAGCTCGCCGTTCAGCGGCAGGCGCTCGCGCCAGTAGTCGGTGTCGGCCATCTCGGTGCCGATGGCCAGCACCACGTCGGCCTCGGCGATCATGTCCCAGCCGGCCTGGGTACACAGGGTTGCGCCGGCGGACAGCGGCGCTTCCGGGGCCAGCAGGCCCTTGCCGGCGACGCTGGTGAACAGCGGCGCGGCCAGGCGTTCGCTGAGCGCGGCCAGGGCGTCGGCGGCATGCAGCGCGCCGCCGCCGGCGATGATCATCGGGCGCTTGGCCGCGGCGAGTTTATCCACAGCCTGGCGCAGCGCGTCGGCGGCGGGCTGGCCACGGCCGGCGCGGCGCACCACTTCATTCGTCCAGTCGCGGGCGATGGGCGCGGCGAGCACGTCCAGCGGCACCGAGATGTGCACCGGGCGCGGGCGCTCGCTGTCGAACACGGCGTAGGCGCGGGCGATCAGCTCGGGCAGGTCTTCCGGGGTCAAGGCGACTGCCGAGAAGGCGGTGATCGGCGCGGTCATGGCGCGCTGGTCCTGGGTCTCGTGCAGGCAGCCCCAGCCCTTGCCGAGGCTGGCGGTGTGGTTGACGCTGGAGATCACCAGCAGCGGCACCGAGTCGGCATAGGCCTGACCGATGGCGGTGGCGGCGTTGGTCACCCCCGGGCCGGTGATGATGAAGGCCACGCCGGGCTTGCCGCTGACACGGGCGTAGCCGTCGGCCATGAAACCGGCGCCCTGCTCGTGGCGCGTCAGCACATGGCGGATGCCGCTGCCGGGCAGGCCGCGGTACAGCTCCAGGGTGTGCACGCCGGGGATGCCGAACACGGTATCGACGCCGTAGTTGGCCAGCAGGCGGACCAGGGCCTGGCCGCCGGTGAGGGTCTTCTGTTGTTGCATGGGCAAATCCTCGTCTGTCCGGCGACGTGTGTGATCGCCGTTCGCGCCGTAGCGCTCTTGCCCCCTCTCCCGCTTGCGGGAGAGGGCTGGGGAGAGGGGCTCTTCGCCGGCCGCATCGGTGCGTCGGCCCGCCACCCTCTCCCCCAGCCCCTCTCCCTGAAGGGAGAGGGGAGCGTTCGTGTTCCCCTTCAGCTCCTCAGGCGTCGGCCAGCCGTATGAGCGCATCCACCGCCACGGCGCCTTCGGCGTTGACCAGCAGCGGGTTGACGTCCAGCTCCAGCAGGCTGTCGGCGTGTTCGCAGGCGTAGTCGGCCACCGCGCGGATGGCGTCCACCAGCTTGTCCATGTCCACCGCCGGGCGGCCGCGGAAGCCGCTGAGCAGCGGTGCGCTGCGCAGGCCCAGCAGGGCGTCGCGGATGGCCGCGTCGGTGGTCGGCAGCAGCAGGCTGCGGCTATCCTTGAGCAACTCGACGAGGATGCCGCCGGCGCCCAGCACCAGGGCCAGGCCGAAGCCGACCTCGCGCTTGATGCCGACGATCAGCTCGGCCAGCGGCGGGCTGGCCATGCGTTCCAGCAGCACTTGCTCGAACTTCAGCTGCGGTGCGTGCTTCGCCAGGTTCTCGCGCATGTCGAACAGCGCCGCTTCCAGGGCCGCCTCGTTGCGCAGGTTGAGCGCCACGCCGCCAGCCTCGGTCTTGTGCGGCAGCTCGGCGCTGACCGCCTTGAGCACCAGCGGGTAGCCCAGGTCGGCGGCGGCCTCGCGGGCCTGGCCGGGGGTGCTGAGCACGGCGGCCGGCAGCGGCAGGCCGAAGGGTTTCAGCGCCTGCTTGGACTGCCACTCGTCGAGCAGCCGGCCCTGGCGGTCGATGGCCTGCGGGCACAGCGGCACCAGCGCCGCCTCGCCACGGGCCAGCAGCGCGTCGCGGCGTTGGCGGTAGTGGGCGATGCGGCCCCAGGCGGCCAGGCCGTCTTCCACGCCCTGCAACGCCGCCACGCCGTGGCCGTGCAGCAGTTCGCGGGCGTGGGCCGGCAGCAGTTCGGGCAGCGCCGAGGCGATGAAGCCGACCTTGTCGTGGCGCTTCAGCGCTGCGCAATACAGTTCCAGCAACAGGTCGCACTGCGGGCGTTCGCCGGTTTCCTCGCCGGGGTAGTCGAGCACCAGCAGGGCCGCGTCGGCGGGGGTCTGCAGGGCGCTGTCGAGCATCTTCTCCAGCGCCGGGCCGTCGCCCCAGATGGCGGTGGTGAAGTCCAGCGGGTTGGCGATGTTGGCGTAGTCCGGCAGCACCTGGGCCAGTTCGGCGCGCTGCGCGTCGACCAGCCTGGGCAACGGCAGGCCGTTGCGTTCGGCGTAGTCGGCGATCAGCCCGGCGTCGCCGCCGGAGCAGGCCAGCGCGGCCAGGCTCGGGCCGGCCGGCAGGTTGCCGCAGGCGGCGGCCTTGAGGGTTTCGATGAAGCTCACCGGGCCGCTCACGCGGATCACCCCGAGGCGGTCGAAGAGCGCGTCGTACAGCGCGTCGGAGCCGGCCAGCGAGCTGGTGTGGCTGAGCGCCAGTTCCGCACCGATCTGCGACACGCCGGTCTTCAGCGCGATCACCGGGATGCCCTTCTGCAGCGCCTTGTAGGCGGCGCGGGCGAAGCCGGGGACGTTCTTCAGGCCTTCCAGGTGCAGGCCGATGGCGGTGACGCGCGGCTCGTCGAGCAGCACGTCCATCAGCTCGGCCACGCCCAGTTGCGCCTGGTTGCCCACCGAGGCCATGTAGGCGATGGGCAGCGAGCGGTCGCTCATCGACAGGTTGTAGGCGAAGTTGCCGCTCTGCGTCAGCACCGCCACGCCCTTCTCGACGATGTGCCCGCCGTGGGCCACCGGCCACAGCGCGGCGCCGTGCAGGTAGTCGAGCAGGCCGTAGCAGTTGGGGCCGAGCAGGGCCATGTCGCCGGCCACATCGAGCAGGCGCTGTTGCAGGGCCTGGCCTTCGGCGCCGGTTTCGGCGAAGCCGGAGGCGTAGCAGATGGCGCCGCCGGCGCCCTTGGCGGCCAACTCCGCAACCGCGTTCAGGGTCAGGTCGCGGTTGGTGGCGACGAACACCGCGTCCGGGCCTTCGGGCAGTTCGGCGATGCTGCGCACGCAGGGCACGCCTTCCAGCTCGTCGTATTGCGGGTTGACCAGCCACAGCGGCCCGGCGAAGCCGCCCTCGGCGCAGCGCTTGAGCGCGCGGGCCATGCTGCGGCCGCCGATGAAGGCCAGGTGACGGGGCGCCAGCAGGCGCTTGAGGTTCTCTGTGTTCATATCAGGTCTCGGTGCAAGGCTCGTTGCCCTCTCCCCCAGCCCCTCTCCCGCAAGCGGGAGAGGGGAGCGAGGATCAGCGCAGCAGCGGCCGCAGCAGTTCGCGGGAGATGATGTGGCGCTGGATTTCCGAGGTGCCTTCCCAGATGCGCTCGATGCGAGCGTTGCGCCAGATGCGTTCCACCGGGCCTTCGTCCATCAGGCCCATGCCGCCGAAGATCTGCACGGTCTCGTCGGCGACCTTGCCGAGCACTTCGCTGGCGAACAGCTTGGCCATGCCGGCCTCGCCGTCGGTCATGCTGCCCTGGTCCATCTTCCACGCGGTGTGCAGGGTCATCAGCTCGGCGGCGCGGATCTGCGTGGCCATGTCGGCCAGCTTGAAGGAAATGCCCTGGTAGCTGCCGATGGCCTGGCCGAACTGCTTGCGGTCGGCCGACCATTGCAGGGCCAGGTCCATGGCGCGCTGGGCCTGGCCGACGCAGTTGGCGGCGACCATCACGCGGCCGGCGGTGAGCCAGGCGTTGGCCACTTCCCAGCCCTTGTCGACTTCGCCGAGGACCTTGGAGGCCGGCACGCGGCAGTCGTCGAAGAAGATTTCGTAGGTGTGGTAGCCCTTGTTGCTGACGCATTTCGGGCCGCGGCGCACGGTCATGCCGGCGCTGCCCTTGTCGACCAGGAAGGCGGTCACGGCGTTGCGCTTCTTGCCGTTGCGCTCGTAGCTGTCGGTGACGGCGAAGACGATGGCGAAGTCGGCGTGGCCGGCGTGGCTGATGAAGTGCTTGGCACCGTTGATGACGAAGTCGTCGCCGTCGCGCACGGCGCGGGTCTTGATCGAGTTGGCGTCGGAGCCGGCGCCCGGCTCGGTGAGGGCGAAGCAGTCGATCTTCTCGCCGTTCACGCAGGGCAGCAGGTAGTCCTGCACCTGCTGGCCCTTGCAGGCCATGAGGATTTTCGAGGGCCGCGCGACGAACACGTGCAGCGCCCAGGAGACCTTGGACAGCTCGCGCTCGACCAGCGCCTGGGACAGGTAGTCGAGGCCGCCGCCGCCGACTTCCTCGGGCATGTTGAAGGCGTAGAAGCCGGCGGCCAGCGCCTTGCCGCGAATCTGCGCGGCGAGTTCCGGCGACACCGCGTCGGCGCGGTCGACTTCTTCCTCGTGGGGCAGCAGCTCTTTCTCGACGAAAGCCTTGACCGCCTCGACGAGCATTTCCTGTTCCTGGGTCAGTTTGAAATCCATGGGGAATACCTCGCCGCTCAACGGCCTTGGAAGTGGGGGGAGCGTTTTTCGGCCACGGCGCGCAGGGCTTCGGCGGCGTCCTCGCTGCGGCCGCAGAGCAGCCCGGCGGCCTGCTCGGCCTCCAGTTGCTGGGCCAGCGTGCGGTTGGCGCCGTCGCGGATCAGGCGCTTGGTCTGGGCGAAGGCGAAGGTCGGGCCGGCGGCCAGGCGCGCGGCGAATTCGCCGACCTGGGCCTGCAGTTGGTCATCGGCGACCACTTCGCCGACCAGGCCGGCGTTCAGCGCGCGCTCGGCGTTCCACAGTTCGTCGAGGAACAGCAGGCGCTTGGCCGCTTCGCTGCCGATCAGCCGCGGCAGGTGCCAGCTGGCGCCGGCATCCGGGCAGTAGGCCATGCCGGTGTAGCCGGCCTTGAAGCGCGCCGAGGCGCCGGCGATGCGGAAGTCGCAGCACAGGGTCAGGTCCATGCCGGCGCCGACGGCGGTGCCGTTGACCGCGGCGATGGTCGGCTTGTCCAGGCCGTGCAGGCGGGTCATCAGGGCGTGGGCGGTTTCGGTCCAGCCGTAGGTTTCCAGCTCGCCGCGCGCTTCGGCCTCGGCCCATTCGGCGAGGTCGGCGCCGGCGCAGAAGCTGCGGCCCTCGCCGGTCAGCACGATGACGCGCACGGCCGGGTCGACGGCGTAGGCGTCGAGCAGCGCGTGCAGGTTCTTCAGCGTGGGAACGTCCAGCGCGTTGCGCTGTTCGGGGCGGTTCAGGGTGATCCAGGCGATGCCGTCCTGGACCCGGCTGAGCGGGGATGCGTGAGTCATGCTGGCCTCGTTGTTGTTGTCGCATGAGGGCGGTGTTGGCCACCATACTAAACAAGTGTTCAACAAGACGGCAATGCACCCGTTCGGGGGGCTTGTAACGCCCCGCCGGACGGCGGGAAGGCCGCGTGGTGCGGGGCTGTGGGGATTCGGAAGGGTTTTCCCCGGGACCTTGTTACAACTTCGCACAAACGGCCCTGCGGGCCTTCGCGGACGAAGTCTCCTACGGTTCCAGGAAGCACGGCTTTTCGTAGGATGGCGTTGAGCTTGCGAAACCCATGCGGTTGCGCTGATGGGTATCGCTTCGCTCAACGCCATCCTACGAGAAGCCGAAAAGCGAAAAGCCCCGCGGGGCGGGGCTTCGTGGGCTCAACCGACGCTCGGCAGCGCCTCATCGATCACCTGCGGGCGCTTGCGCTTGAGCACGTAGTAGGCCAGGTAGCAGGCGGCGATGAAGCCGAAGCCCCAGTACAGCGACGGGCGCTGGGTCGGGTCCAGGGCCAGGAACACGAACAGCGCGCAGCAGATGGCGATGCAGGCCAGGGGGATCAGCGGGAACAGCGGCGCGGCGTATTTCAGGTCGGCCACCGTGCCGCCCTTGGCCATGTGTTCGCGGCGGAAGCGGTACTGGGCGTAGGCGATGACGATCCAGGTCACGGTGCCGGACATGCCGCTCACCGCCATCAGCACCATGAACAGGGTGTCGGCGGCGACCACGCTGGTCAGCAGCGAGAGCAGGGCGAAGGCCAGGCTGATCAGCAGCGCGTACAGCGGCACGCCGCGGGAACTGAGTTTGGACAGGCCCTTGGGCGCCATGCCGGTCTTGGACATGGCCCAGAGGATGCGGGTGGAGGCGTACAGGCCGGAGTTGCCCACCGAGAGGATGGCGGTGAGGATGACGAAGTTCATCAGGTCCGCCGCGTAGGGGATGCCGACCATGTCGAACACCTGCACGAACGGGCTTTCCACCAGCCCGGCCTGCTGCCAGGGGACGATGGCGGCCAGCACGACGATCGCCAGCACGTAGAAGATCAGCACGCGGAACACCACGTTGCGCACGGCGCGGGGGATGCTCTTCTCCGGCTGGTCGGTCTCGCCGGCGGCCACGCCCATGATCTCGCAGCCCTGGAAGGCGTAGACCACCGTCATCATCACCGCGAACACTGCCGACAGGCCATTGGGGAACAGGCTGTCGCCGGCCAGGTTGTTGAGCATGGGGGCCGGTGCGCCGTCGTTCAGGTGGATGCCGCCGAAGATCACCAGCACGCCGACGATGATGAAGGCGAGGATGGCCGCCACCTTGATCCCGGCGAACCAGTACTCGGCCTCGCCGAAGGCGCGGGTGGCCAGGGCGTTGAGGGAGAACAGCACGACCACGAAGAAGCCCGACCAGAGCCAGATCGGCACCTCGGGGAACCAGCGCGTCATCAGCATGCCGGCGGCGGTGAATTCCAGGCCGACGGTGGAGGCCCAGCTCATCCAGTACACCCAGCCGATCATGAACCCGGTGGCCGGGCCGATGAAACGCGTGGCGTGGGCCTGGAAGGAGCCGGAGACGGGCATCTGCACCGACAGCTCGCCCAGGCAGACCATCACCAGGTACATCAGCAGCCCGGCCACCAGGTAGGCCAGCACGGCGCCGGCCGGGCCGCCCTGGTTGATGGTGACGCCGGCGCCCATGAACAGCCCGGTGCCGATCACCCCGCCGAGGGACAGCATGAAGATGTGGCGGCTCTTGAGCGCGCGGGTGAGCTGGATCTTCGAATCAGACATGGCGCACCTCCGGTAGACGGCGGGCGCGGCGAAGCGGAACTCTACGTTGGATCATTGTTGTTATCTCCAATCAGTCAGAGGCCGTGGCTCGGGGCACGGATACCGCCGGATTATTCGAAGGGGATGTAAGGTCGCGTTGAACGGCGGGATCGAAGATGTAAAAAGCTGTAAGGAATTTGTATTCCGAACAGGCTTTACTGGCGTGCCGGCTGACGCCGAAACGTCCAAGCCTGCCGAACGCCCCCCTCGCCCTTCAGGGCGGGGCGCGCAGCCGAGGGCTGGGGAGAGGGAACGGAGTCAGCCGAACGCACGGAGTTCATCTGGGAGCCCGCAACCCTCTCCCTAACCCTCTCCCTGAAGGGAGAGGGGACTGTCCGTGCCTGCGGGGGAACGTGTGCCTCCCGGTAAGCCATGCGGCTATGCATGCCTTTCGTAGGAGCGAGCTTGCTCGCGAACCGCATGGCACCGCAGCCGCCGGGAGATCCGTTCGCGAGCAAAGGAATTTGTAGCGGGGGCTTTCCGGACGCACCGGCTAACTCCGAAACATCCAAGCCTGCCGAACGGCCCCATCGCCCTTCAGGGCGGGGCGCGCAGCCGAGGGCTGGGGAGAGGGGACGGAGTCAGCCGAACGCACAGAGCTCACCGGTGAGCCCGCAACCCTCTCCCTAACCCTCTCCCTGAAGGGAGAGGGGACTGTCCGTGCCTGCGGGGGAACGTGTGCCTCCCGGTAAGCCATGCGGCTATGCATGCTTTTCGTAGGAGCGAGCTTGCTCGCGAACCGCATGGCACCGCAGCCGCCGGGGAATCCGTTCGCGAGCAAGCTCGCTCCTACAGGAGGTGCGTCCTGGCGGTGTGGAGTTGCGTGTCGAGTCTTTCGCTCCAGGCTTGCAGCGGTTCGCCAGCCAGGGCCGCTTCCTCCAGGCCGTGCAGGCATTCGCCCAGGCCACGCAGGCCCATGGAATGGCAACTGCCCGCCAGGCGGTGGGCCAGCCCGGCGGCCTCGCTGGCGTCGTCGGCGCGGATGGCTTCGTGCAGCAGCGGCAGCTGTTGCGCCAGCAGGTCGCGCAGCACACCGAGCAATTCTCTCACCCGGTGCTCACCCAGCAGTTCGCGGTGAGTCGCCAGCACCTGCTCGTCGATCACCCCATCCGCCTCACGCTCGGGCACAGGCGCATGCAGGTTGGCCAGCGCACGGCGCAGGTCGTCGACACGCAACGGCTTGGCCAACACACCTTGCATGCCAGCTTCGAAGTAAGTGCGCACCAGCGCCGGCTGCACGCTGGCGGTGAAGGCGAGGATCGGCGTTTCCCGGTTGCGCCCACCCTCCTGGCCGCGGATCACCCGGCACAACTCGATACCGCCCAGGCCGGGCAGGTGCATGTCCAGCAGGATCAGGTCGAAGGCCTGCTCGCGACAGGCGACCAGCGCCGGTTCGGCATCCTCGGCCAGGCGCACGGCGTGACCGTCGCGCTCCAGCAGGCCCTGGGCCACTTCGCGATTGAGCGGCACGTCCTCCACCAGCAGCACGCTCAGGGCACGTTCGCTGCGCGGGGCCGCCTGCGGTTCCACCACGGGAACCAGCGCGGCTTGCAGCTCGACCTCGAACCAGAAGGTGCTGCCCTGCCCTTCCCGGCTGCGCACGCCGATGCGTCCGCCCATGGCTTCCACCAGGCGCTTGCTGATGGCCAGGCCCAGGCCGCTGCCGCCGTAGCGGCGGGTGACTTCCTCGCTGGCCTGGATGAAGCGTTCGAAGATGCGCGCCTGCACCGCCTCGGGAATGCCGATGCCGTCGTCGACCACGGCGAAGCGCAGGCGCTGGCCTTCGCCCTGCTGCGCCAGCAGTTCCACCTCCACGCGCACTTCGCCGCCCTCGGTGAACTTCACCGCGTTGGCTACCAGGTTGCTCAGCACCTGGCGGAGGAACTGCTCGGCGCCGCGGCAACGGCGGCGCACGTCGTCGTCCAGGTGCAGCGACAGGCGCGTGGCATTGGCCGCCGCGCGGGGTTCCAGCAGCGTCAGCACCTCGTCGAGCAGCTCGCCGAGGTCGAAGTCCACCGGCTCCGGCAGGCTGGCGCCGTCCTCCAGCTTGGCGAAGTGCAGCACTTCGTTGAGCACTGCCAGCAGGCCCTCGCCGGCCTTGTGCAGGGCGTGCAGGCGCTTGCGTTCCAGCTCGCCCAGGGGCGCGTCGCGCAGCAGTTCGGCCATGCCGAGGATGCCGTTGAGCGGGGTGCGGATTTCGTGGCTCATGGTGGCCAGGAAGCGGCTCTTCGCCTCGTTGGCCGCCTCGGCCTCGTCCTTGGCCCGGCGCAGGCTGGCGGTGCGCCGCTCGACCTGGCGCTGCAGCTCGTCGCGCTCTTCGCGCAGGGCCTGGCGCATGTCGTCGAGGGAATGGGCCACGGTGTCGAGTTCGTCGTCTTCGGCGCGGATGCGCTTGTCCAGGCGCAGCGGCTGTTGCAGGTCGCCGCCGGCCATGCGCCCGGCGAACTCGGCCATGCGCTCCAGGTGGCGCGTCACCAGCTTGTGGAACAGCCAGCTCAGGGCCACCGCCAGGCCGCAGAGGAACAGACCCATCCACAGCAGGTTGCTCAGCCCGCCGTGCCAAAGGCGGCGGTACACGGCGCCCTGGTCGATGGCCACGGCCAGCTCGCCGAGGGCCCGGCGTTCGCCGTCCGGCGGCTGGTAGCTGAGCGGGAAGTGCTCGACGCGCAGCGGGCCGGGGGCCTGGATGTCGCCCTGGATCAGGTTGAAGTCGGCGCTGGCCAGGCTCGCCCAGGCGATGTCGGGGAAGTCCACCAGGCCGTGCAGCTGCACGTTGAGCTGGGCCTGGTTGAGGTCCCACAGGCTGCGCTCGAAGCTGGCCAGGTAGCCGCTGCGGATCAGCTCCAGGCGGGTTTCGATGTCGCGCATCTCGCGGCGGTATTCCAGGTACAGCTGCAGCGCGCCGGCCAGCAGGGTGAAGCACAGGCTGAAGCCCAGCACCCGCAGCAGCAGGCGCCGCGCCAGCGGGCCGGGGGCGCGCAGGGCTCTCATGGTTGCGCCCCGGTAGCGAGCATGGCGCGGTAGTCGCGCTCGCTCTCATCCAGCCAGCGCGCCAGGCTGCCGTCGGCCTGCAGGCGTTGCAGGGCCTTGTCGATCTCGCCCAGGCGCGCCTGCAACGGCGAATGCCGCGACACCGCCAGGCGCAGGTAGTCGACGGTGATCGGTTGCGGCGCGTCCACTATGTCCGCGCCGCCGGGCAGGCGCTCGACCAGCAGCCGCCCGGTGCGCCGTTCGTAGGGGATGAAGTCGATGCGCTGGCGGATCAGCTTGCCGAAGTTCTGCGTGCTGTCGGAGACGTACTCGATATTGTCGTGGCTGGCGACGAAGCGGTCGAATTCGGCGCCATAGCTCTCGCCGAAAAGCAGGCCGCCGCGGTAGCGGGAAAGGTCCTCCAGCGTCTGGAAGCGCACCGGTTTGCGGCGGTTGTAGAACAGCGCCACCTCCTCGCGCAGCACCGGCGCCTCGGCGAAGGCCAGGCCCTGGTCGCGCTGCGCCGTGCGGTAGGCCAGCACCACGTCGACGCGCCCGGCGGCGGCGTCCAGCAGGCAGCGTTTCCAGTTGCCCAGCACCACCACCTGCACGTCGTAGCCGAGCCCGCCGAGCACGCGCTTCACCACCTGCGGCGCCAGCCCGCGCACTTCATGGCCATCGCTCCAGGACACCGGCGGGTACACCGGATAGTCGCAGTAACGTACGCGCTCGGCGGCCGGCGCCAGGCCGCCCCGGGCCAGGACGAGCAGCGCCAGGGCGAGCAGGGCCAGCCAGCGCACGTTCAGGCGTCGCAGGGGGCGGCGGTGAACAGGTAGCCGGCGCCGTGGATGGTGATGATCAGCTCGGGTTCGGCCGGGTCGTCGCGCAGCTTGCGGCGCAGGCGGCCGACCAACACGTCGATGGAGCGGTCGTTGGGCAGCCACTCGCGGTTGCGGATCTGGTCCATCAGTTGGTCGCGGCTGAGGGTGTGGCCGCTGTTGCGCAGGAATACGCTGAGCAGCTGGAACTCGCCGTGGGTGAGCAGGGTTTCGCCGCCGTCGCGGTCGACCAGGCGCCGCCGGTCCGGGTCCAGGCGCCACTGGGCGAAGCGCTTGAGCGGCTGGCGCGCCGGCGTTGCCGTGGCCGGCGCGCGGGCATGGCGCACGCGGCGGATCAGGTTCTTCGCCCGCGACACCAGCTCGCGCGGGTTCGGCGGCTTGATCACGTAGTCGTCGGCGCCGCATTCCAGGCCGACGATGCGGTCGATGTCGTCGTTGCGCCCGGTGATGAGGATGATGCCCACCTCCGAGCGCACGCGCAGTTCGCGGGTGAGGGTCAGGCCGTCCTTGCCGGGCAGGCGGATGTCCAGCAGCACCAGGTCGAACGGCGGGCCGCCCTGCTCGGCTTCGGCCAGGCTGGCCTCGGCCTGTTCGGCGGTGCTGGCGCAGGCCACCTCGTAGCCCTCCCCGGCGAGGTAGGACTGGAGGAGTTCGTGGATCAGCGGATCGTCGTCGACGATCAGTACACGGGGAGCCATCGCCAATACCCTGCTGCGGCCGCCGGCGAGGTCGCGGCGGATTTCTTATTAGAGGATGGGCGCCCATGGGAAATTTCCCAGGAGCCGGCGCAGAGTAGCGATTGCTGAACGGCCGATCAACAGTCCGCCGGCCGACGGCTGAAGCGCTGCCGCCCGCCGGCCTGCAGGCCGTCGACCCAGGCTTCGCAGACCTGGATACCCTGCTCGGGGCTGAAGGTGTTGGGGTTCAGCCCGGATTCCAGCCACAGGCCGTCGAGCATGGCGGACAGGGCGATGGCGGCGAGGTCGGCATCGAAGTCGGCCCAGCCTTCCTCTTCGGCCAATTGGTTCAGCGCCTGGGCCAGCAGGGCGCGGTACTCGCCGTAGGAATGGTCGTGGGCACGATTGATCGCCTCGGCGGTCTTCACCGCGCCCCAGAACGCCAGCCAGGCATCGAGCAGTTGCGGGTCGAGCAGTTCGGCGCTGAACGAGGCGCGGAAGAACGCCGACAGGCGCGCGCGAGGGTCCGGCGCGGCCTGGTCGATGGCCTCGCGCAGCAACTGCATGACGCGCCCGGTGACCGTCAGGTAGGCCTCGGCCACCAGCTCGTCCTTGCCCGCGTAGTGGTGGTTGATCAGCCCCACCGAAACCCCGGCCTCGGCGCAGATCTTGCGGATCGACGCGCCCTGGAAGCCGTGCTGCTTCAGGCACGCCAGGGTGGCCTCGATCAGCAGCGCCTTGCGCTGTTCGGGTTCCAGCCGGGAAAAGCGCACTGCCTGGTTCATCGCCTGCCGCTCCTGTGTCCGAGGCCGCCAATCTGAACGAATGTGCAACAGCATACCAGCCCCACCCACCCATTCGGGGAATGGCCCGGCGACGGCTGGCGGCGGACAGTGGCCACAGCCGACACGACCCTCGAACAACAACCACAGGTGGGAGTGACATGTACAAATCCTGCGCAGCGATCCTGGGCACGGCCCTGCTGCTGAGCCCCTTGCTCGGCCAGGCCGCGGACGCCGACGGCGGCAAAACGCTGAGGCTGTACAACTGGACCGACTACATCGGCGAGCACACCATCGCCGACTTCGAGAAGGCCACCGGGATCAAGGTGGTCTACGACACCTTCGACTCCTACGAGACGGTGCAGGGCAAGCTGCTGCCCGGCCGCTCCGGCTACGACCTGGTGGTGCTCAACGCCGCGCTGGTGCCGCCGCTGCTCAAGGCCGGGGTGTTCCAGCCGCTGGACAAGAGCAAGCTGCCCAGCTGGAGCAACCTCGACGCCGAGGTGCTCAAGCACCTCGACCACTACGACCCGGGCGTGCAGTACTCGGCGCCCTACACCTGGGGCAGCAACGGCATCACCTACAACATCGAGAAGATCAGGCAGCGCATGCCCGACGCGCCCATCGGCTCGCTGGCGATGCTGTTCGATCCCAAGGTGGTGTCGAAATTCGCCGACTGCGGGGTGACCATCATCGACTCGCCCACCGACGTCATCCCGCTGGCCCTGGCCTACCTCAAGCGCGACCCGAACAGCGCCAACCCCGAGGACCTCAAGGCCGCCCAGGACCTGCTGCAGTCGATCCGCCCGTACATCCGCAAGTTCGACTCCACCAGCTACCTCAACGGCCTGGCCAACGGCGACCAGTGCATGGCCATGACCTGGTCCGGCGACTACGCCACCGCCCAGGCCCGCGCCGACGAGGCCGGGGCCAAGGTCAAGCTGGGCTACTTCGTGCCCAGGGAAGGCTCGCTGATCTGGTTCGACGACTTCTACATCCCGGCCGACGCGCCCCACGTGGCCAACGCCCACAAGTTCATCGAGTACATGCTGCAGCCGAAGGTGGCCGCCGACGTCAGCGACTACATCCGCTACGCCACCAGCAATGGCGCGGCCAAGCCGCTGCTGGCCGCCGGGGTGCGCGACGACCCGGCGATCTACCCGGATGCCGAGACGCGTTCGCGGCTGTTCACCCAGAAGGTCCAGGGGCCCAAGGCCACGCGGCTGATCACCCGGACGTGGAATGCGGTGAAGACGGGGACCTGATGAGCTGACTTTCAAGAGCCCCCTCTCCCCAGCCCTCGGCTGCGCGCCCCGCCCTGAAGGGAGAGGGGGCCGATAGTGCCGAGATGACCGATGGCGCCCTCCTGAAGCGCTCAGGCGATACAAGATCCGGCAAGGGAGAGGGAAACGGAATTAACGAGATGAAACCGCACTATCGAGGTACTGCCATGATCACCCCATCCGCCGCCTTCTTCGCCCAGTTCGATGACGAAAAGCTGGTCGCCGCCGACAAGGCCCACTACGTGCACGGCTACCACGTGTTCGACGACCACCGCGAGAACGGCGCGCTGAACATTGCCGCAGGCCAGGGCGCCTACATCTACGACACCAAGGGCAACCGCTACCTGGACGCCGTGGGCGGCATGTGGTGCACCAACATCGGCCTGGGCCGCGAGGAGATGGCCGAGGCCATCGCCGAGCAGGTGCGCCAGCTGGCCTACTCCAACCCCTTCTGCGACATGGCCAACGTCACCGCCATCCAGCTCTGCGAAAAGCTCGCCGAACTGGCCCCGGGCGACCTCGACCACGTGTTCCTCACCACCGGCGGCTCCACCGCCGTGGACACCGCCTACCGGCTGATCCAGTACTACCAGAACTGCCGCGGCAAGCACGCCAAGAAGCACATCATCAGCCGCGTCAACGCCTACCACGGCTCGACTTTCCTGACCATGTCGCTCGGCGGCAAGGTCGCCGACCACCCGGCCGAGTTCGACTTCCTCAAGGACTTCATCCACCACATTTCCTGCCCCAATCCCTACCGCGCGCCGGCGGGCATGACCGAGGGCGATTTCCTGGAATTCCTGGTCAAGGAATTCGAGGACAAGATCCTGGAACTGGGCGCGGACAACGTGGCGGCCTTCTTCGCCGAGCCGATCATGGGCTCGGGCGGCGTGATCATCCCGCCCAAGGGTTACCACAAGCGCATGTGGGAGGTGTGCCGGAAGTACGACCTGCTCTACGTCGCCGACGAGGTGGTGACCTCCTTCGGCCGCCTGGGCGCGTTCTTCGCCTCCGAGGACGTGTTCGGCATGCAGCCGGACATCATCACCACCGCCAAGGGCCTGACCTCCGGCTACCTGCCGCTGGGCGCGTGCATCTTCTCCGGCCGTATCTGGAAGGTGATCGCCGAGCCGAACCAGGGCCGCTGCTTCAGCCACGGCTTCACCTACAGCGGGCACCCGGTGAGCTGCATCTCGGCGCTGAAGAACATCGAGATCATCCAGCGCGAGAACCTGCTGGAGCACGTCAAGGACGTCGGCGCCTACCTGGAGCAGCGCCTGAAGGAGCTGGCCGAGCTGCCGCTGGTGGGCGACGTGCGCTGCCAGAAGCTGATGGCCTGCGTCGAGTTCGTCGCCGACAAGCGCAGCAAGACGCTGTTCCCCGAGGAGCTGAACATCGGCGAGAAGATCCACCTGCGCGCGCAGAAGCGCGGCCTGCTGGTGCGCCCCATCGTGCACCTGAACGTGATGTCGCCGCCGCTGACCATCACCCGCGAGCAGGTCGACGAAGTGGTCGACACCCTGCGCGAGGCGATTCTCGAAACTGCCGAGGACCTCAAGCGCAGCGGCGACTACGCGGGGCACTGATGCGCGGACACGGCGCTTTGCACCTGGTCGGCGGCGGCCGTATGCTGCCGACCATGAGCACACCGGCCACCCCACCCAACAGCCCAGCCCTGCATGCCTGGCATGCGGGGCTGGCGCGCGCCATGGCGGCGGTGGCCACGGCGGAGTTCCCGGCGCGGCTGGTGGAGGCGCTCGGCGCGCTGGTGCCCATCGAGTCCTCGCTGTTCGGCCTGGAGCGCAAGGGCCAGCCGCCGCGCCACCTGTTCCAGCACGGCATCCCCGCGCAATACCGCGAGCCGCTGACCGAGCGCTACTACGCCCGCGGCTACCTGCTCGACCCCTTCTGCCTGGCCATGGAAGGCGGCCTGGCCGAGGGCTTCTACCCGCTGGCGGAAATCGCCCCGGACGACTTCTTCGCCAGCGAGTACTACAAGACCTACTACCTCAAGTGCGGCTCGGTGGAAGACAGCCACTACATCGTCGACCTCGACGCCCAGCGCAAGCTTTCCCTGTGCGTGTACCAGGGCCGTAGCGGCGCGCGCTTCAGCGAGGAACAGACCGAACTGCTGCGCGCCGCTCTACCGCTGGTGCGCGAGCTGTGCCGGCAGTTCGAGAGCCGCGGCGGCCTCGACCTGCTGCTGGCCGGTGGCGACGCCGGCGCGCCACCGGCGGCGGCACTGAACCGGCACATCCGCGAAGCCTTCATGAACTTCGGCGGCGACTGCCTGACCGAACGCGAGCGGGAAATCGCCCACCTGCTGCTGCGCGGCCACTCGGTGAAGTCCAGCGCGCGGGTGCTGGACATCTCGCCGGAGACAGTGCGCATGCACCGCAAGCACCTCTACACCAAGCTGGAGATCAACTCCCAGGCGGAGCTGTTCTCGCTGTTCATCGACTGGCTGACCCGCGACGGGCCGGCCTGAAACGCCGCCATCGCGAACGGAGTCACCTGTAGGAGCGCGCGATTCGCGGGCAGGGCCCGCTCCTACAATACGGATAGGCACGAATACGGATAGGCACGGCTTCTCGTAGGATGGTGTTGAGCGAAGCGATACCCATCAGCGCAACCGCATGGGTTTCGCAAGCTCAACCCATCCTACGAAGAGCACCTCGGCGCGGCTTGCAAGACAGTTGCTCCTAACATGGGAGGAAGAGCGCCGTCGTAGGTCAAACGGCGGATAACCGCGAACGGTTATCCGCCCTACGCCCTTGTGAGCCTCAAGCCTCCCCAGGCATGCTAGAGCATTCCCCCGCCCTCCCGAGGAAACCCCATGTTCCGACGCTGGCTCCCCGCCCTGCTGCTGGCCGCCGCCCTGCCGCTGCAGGCCGCCGAAACCCGGCCGAACTACGGTCCCGAACTGGAACGCTTCAACTACGCCTACCCGGTGGGACACTTCAGCTTCGCCTCCCAGGGCAAGCACGTGCACATGGCCTACATCGACGTGAAGCCGGCCAAGCCCAACGGCCGCACGGTGGTGCTGCTGCACGGCAAGAACTTCTGCGCCGGCACCTGGGAGGCGAGCATCGCCGCCCTCAGCGCGGCCGGCTACCGGGGGGTGGCGCCGGACCAGATCGGCTTCTGCAAGTCGACCAAGCCGGAGCACTACCAGTACAGCTTCCAGCAACTGGCCAGCAACACCCACGCCCTGCTGGACAAGCTCAGGCTGCACAAGGTGACCATGCTCGGCCACTCCACCGGCGGCATGCTCGCCGCGCGCTACGCGCTGATGTACCCGCAGCAGGTCGAGCAGCTGGTGCTGGTCAACCCCATCGGCCTTGAGGACTGGAAGGCCCTGGGCGTGCCCTACCGCACCCCGGACCAGTGGTACGAGCGCGAGCTGAAGACCAGCGCGGAAAGCATCCGCAAGTACGAGCAGGCCACCTACTACGCCGGCCAGTGGAAGCCGGAGTACGACAAGTGGGTGAACATGCTCGCCGGCCTGTACAACGGCTCCGGCCACGAGCGCGTGGCGTGGAACTCGGCGCTGCAGTACGACATGATCTTCACCCAGCCGGTGGTCTACGAGTTCGGCCAGATCCAGGCGCCCACCCTGCTGATGATCGGCACCCAGGACAACACCGCGATCGGCAAGGACGTCGCCCCCGAGCCGCTGCGCGCCAAGCTGGGCAACTACGCCGAGCTGGGCAAGCGCACCGCCCAGGCCATCCCCCACGCCACCCTGGTGGAGTTCGACAAGCTCGGCCACGCGCCGCAGATCCAGGACCCGCAGGCCTTCCACGCGGCGCTGCTCAAGGGCCTGGCCGAGCTCAAGCATTGAGGCTGGCTGCACCGATGGGCGCTTCGTAGGATGGGTTGAGCCTGCGAAACCCATGCGGCCGTGGCGATGGGTATCGCTTCGCTCAACCCATCCTACGAAGTGCAGGAGAAACTCCGCGCAAAACGAAAACGCCGGGCATCTGCCCGGCGTTTTCGTTGCCTCGGCCCCGTCAGCCCAGGTTCTTGCCCAGCAGCGCGTGGTACAGCTCGCTGTCGCCGAGCACGCCGACCACGCGGCTCTGCTCCTGCAGCACCAGCTTGTGGCCGGTCTGGTAGCGGATCTGCAGGGCGTCGCGCATGCGGATGCTGACGTCCACCAGGGTCGGCTCGTGCTTGAGCTTTTCCACCGGGTCGCCCGGGCGCCATTGCTGCAGGTCGATGATGTTGCTGCCCTGGCGCGCGGTCTTGATCTGGTTGGTCTCGGTGAGGCCGATCCAGCAGTCGCGGCCCTGGTCGAAGCACACCTCGCCGTCCTGCCGGCGGCACTGGTCCAGGCCGCGCATCAGGCTGGAGCCGCACAGCACGTTGAGCGGGTTGGTGTGGGCGACGAAGGTGCGCACGTAGTCGTCCGCCGGGTTCAGCACGATCTCCTCGGGCTTGCTGTGCTGGATGATGCGGCCGTCCTTCATGATGGCGATGCGCGAACCGATCTTCAGCGCCTCGTCGAGGTCGTGGCTGACGAAGACGATGGTCTTGTGCAGCTGCCGTTGCAGCACCAGCAGTTCGTCCTGCAGCTGCTGGCGGATCAGCGGGTCCAGCGCCGAGAAGGGCTCGTCCATCAGCAGGATGTCGCCGTCCATGGCCAGCGCGCGGGCCAGGCCGACGCGCTGCTGCATGCCGCCGGAGAGTTCGTCCGGGCGCTTGTCGCGCCACTGCGACAGGCCCACCAGTTCGAGCTTCTCGTCGATCACCTTCTTGCGCTCGGCGGCCGGGCGGCCCTGCATCTCCAGGCCGAAGCCGATGTTCTCGGCCACGGTCAGCCAGGGCATCAGGGCGAACTTCTGGAACACCATGGCGATGCGCTTGGTGCGCATGGTCTTGAGCGTCGCCGGCGAGCAGTTGGCGACGTCCACCTGCTGGCCTTCGTGCTCGATCAGCAGCTTGCCGCGGCTGACCGTATTGAGGCCGTTGATGCAGCGCAGCAGGCTCGACTTGCCTGAGCCGGACAGGCCCATCATCACGCAGATTTCACCGCGCTCGACGTCCAGGTTGGCGTCCTCCACGCCCAGCACCTGGCCGGTGCGCTTGAGGATTTCCTGACGGCCCAGGCCTTCGTCGAGCAGGCGCAGGGCTTCCTTGGTGTTCTTGCCGAAGATCACATCGACGTTCTTGAATTCAATCGCAGCCATGGTTGCTTACCTCCCCCGCAGCGAGCGTTGCTTGCACACCCGGTCGAGCAGGATGGCGAGCAGGACGATGGCCAGGCCGGCCTCGAAGCCCAGGGAGATGTCCGCGGTGTTCAGCGCGTTCACCACCGGCTTGCCGAGGCCGTCGGCGCCTACCAGCGCGGAAATCACCACCATCGACAGCGACAGCATGATGCACTGGGTGATGCCGGCGCCGATGCTGGGCATGGCGTGCGGCAGTTCGATTCGGGTCAGCAGCTGCCAACGCGAGCAGCCGAAGGCCTTGCCGGCGTCCATCAGCTCCGCCGGCACGTCCTGGATGCCCAGGCAGGTCAGGCGGATCGGCGCGGCGATGGCGAAGATCACAGTGGAAATCAGGCCCGGCACCACACCCAGGCCGAACAGCGTCAGGGTGGGGATCAGGTAGACGAAGGTGGGCACCGTCTGCATCAGGTCCAGCAGCGGGCGCAGGGCGGTGTAGAACCAGGGCTTGTGCGCCGCGAGGATGCCCAGGGGCACGCCGATGGCGACGCACACCAGGGTGGCGAAGATGACCTGGGCCAGGGTCTCCATGGTTTCCTGCCAGTAGCCCAGGTTGAGGATCAATAGCAGCGAGGCCAGGGCGAACAGCGTCAGGCCGATGCTGCGCTGGATGAAGTGCACCAGGCCCACCATGATGGCGGTGAGCAGCAGCGGGTGGAACCACAGCAACCCGCCGGTGACACCGTGGATGAGGAACTCGAGGACGTCCGAGATCTTGTCGAAGACCGCCGAACCATGGCGGGTGAGCCAGTCGACGAAGGCGGCGATGTGCTCACCGAGGGGGATCTTGTGTTCAGTCAGAAACATAGTGCGGGCCCATCAAGCAAGGTGGAAGCGACCGGCCAGGGTCACTTGGCGAAAGCGACCTTGGCCGCGGCGAGCGCCGGCTTGCCGTCACGCGTGGTGACGCCAGCCAGCCAGGCATCGAGCAGTTCCGGGTGATCCTTCAACCAGGCCTTGGCCGCGTCCTCGGGCTTCTTGCCCTCGTTGAGCACGGCGTCCATCAGTTTGTTTTCCATGTCCAGGGTGAAAGTGAGGTTGGTCAGCAGCTTGCCGACGTTCGGGCATTCCTGGACGTAGCCCTTGCGCACGTTGGTGTAGATGGTCGCGCCGCCGTAGTTGGGGCCGAACACATCATCGCCACCCTGCAGGTACTGCATCTTGAAGCGGGTGTTCATCGGGTGCGGTTCCCAGCCGAGGAACACGATCCACTGGCTGCGGCGGTCGGCGCGGCCCACCTGCGAGAGCATGCCGGCCTCGCTGGACTCCACCAGCTTGAACTTGCCCAGGTCGAACTGGTTCTTGTCGATCATGCCCTGGACCAGGCGGTTGCCGTCGTTGCCCGGCTCGATGCCGTAGATCTTGCCGCCGAGCTTGTCGGAGAACCTGGCGATGTCGGCGAAGGTCTTCAGCCCGCCGTCGTAGGCCGCCTGGGTGACCGCCAGGGTGTACTTGGCGCCCTCCAGGTTGGCCCGCACGGTTTCCACCGAGCCGTTGTCGGCGTAGGGCTTGATGTCGTTGGCCATGCTCGGCATCCAGTTGCCGAGGAAGACGTCGAGGTCCTTGTTCGCCAGCGAGCGATAGGTCACCGGCACGGAAAGCATGTTCACCTTGGTGGTGTAGCCGAGCGACTCCAGCACCTGGCGAGTGGTCGCGGTGGTAACGGTGATGTCGGTCCAGCCGACGTCGGAGAAGCGAACCGTGCCGCACGACTCAGGTTCAGCGGCCTGAACCACCAGCGGCGTACTCAGGGACACAGCCAGTAGCAAAGACTTGCAACCTTTCATGAGCGTACTCCTCTACGGGATGGGGCGATCTGCGTGGGTTTCTAGGTGGGCCGCGCCGGGACGCGGGCCCTTTCTTCGTCGATTCGGAAACGATCATGGAACAGGAAAAATCCGCCGCATACCGGGTGCGTCGCAACCAGTGCAGGCGAAGTCGCAATCAGCACCAGGGGTGTCGCATCCAGTTCCACGGCCCTGTTCCGGCGTCCCGGCGGCGTCGCTCTCACTGCTGGGCGACGGCCTTGGACTGGGCCTGGGCGCGCGGCTGCACGCCCTTGAGCCAGGCATCGCGCACCTGCGGGTTGGCCTGCAACCAGTCCTTGGCGGCCTGGCGCGGATTGCTCCGTTCATTGAGCACCGCGTCCATCAGGCGGTTCTCCATGGCCAGGTCGAATTTCAGGTTGCGCAGCAGCTGCGCGACGTTCGGGCATTCATCAAGATAGCCGGCCCTGACGTTGGTGTAGACGGTGGCGCCGCCGTAGTTCGGGCCGAAATAGGCATCGCCGCCTTCCAGGTAGCGCATCTGCAGGCGGGTGTTCATCGGGTGCGGTTCCCAGCCGAGGAACACGATCGGCTGCTTGAGGGCGCCGGCGCGGCGCACCGAGGCGAGCATGTCGGCCTCGCTGGACTCCACCAGCTGGAAGTCGCCCAGGCCGAAGGCCTTCTCGGCGATCATCTTGCGGATCAATTGGTTGCCGTCGTTGCCCGGCTCGATGCCGTAGATCTTGCCGCCCAACTGCTCCTTGAACCTGGCGATGTCGGCGAAGCTCTTCAGGCCGGCGTCGTAGGCATACTGGGGAACGGCGAGGGTGTACTTGGCGCCCTCCAGGTTGGCGCGCACCGTCTGCACCTGGCCGTTGTCGGCGTAGGGCTTGATGTCCGCGGCCATGCTCGGCATCCAGTTGCCGAGGAAGACGTCGATGCGCTTCTCGGCCATAGCCTTGTAGGTATCGGGGACGGAGAGACGCTCGACCTTGGTGCGGTAGCCCTGTTCACTGAGCACCAGGCGGGTGACGGCGGTGGTGACGGTGATGTCGGTCCAGCCGACATCGGCGAAACGGACCAGCGAGCAGGACTGTGGTTCGGCGGCCTGGGCCAGGCCTGAGCAAAGAACGGGTAACGCCAACAGCGACAACAGAAAACACTTCATGAGGTCAGCCTCTAGCAATTACGGGGAGGGGTCAAGCGCAGGTCCGAAGGCGAAACCCTAGCCGTTCGTCGACCGTTCATCATGAAACACCCCGAAATATGGGGCTGTCGACCGATTGATGTTGTCTATCGACCAAGTCTCAAATTCATAATTATTTGTCGCATTAGCGACATCGCCTGGCACGATTCTTCCCGTGTCGCACGTCGCGGCGCTTTTGGATAAGGCCAAGTCGGTGCCGGACGCCGGCCCCGCCGGCCGAGGGCCGATGATGCCCCGCATCAGGAGTGCCCGCGGGCGCTCCGCATCACGCCCAGTTCCTGCGGAGGCCGGCATGGCTATCAGTGTGTTCGACCTGTTCAAGATCGGTATCGGCCCTTCCAGCTCGCATACCGTCGGCCCCATGCGCGCCGCCGCCCTGTTCGTCGGCGCCCTGCGCGAGCGCCAGTTGCTGCCCCGCGTCAGCCGCGTCGAAGTGAAGCTCTACGGCTCGCTCTCCGCCACCGGCGTCGGCCACGGCACCGACCGCGCCGTGATCATGGGCCTGATGGGCGAATGGCCCGACCGCATCGATCCCAGCCAGATCGCCCCGCGCATGGCCGAACTGCTCGGCAGCGGCGAACTGATCCTGGCCGGCGAGCGGCGCATTGCCTTCGACTGGGTGCGCGACATGCGTCTGCTGGAGGAGAACCTGCCCTACCACCCCAATGCCATGAGCCTGGTCGCCTACGAAAACGGCGCCGAGTTGTACGCCGACACCTATTACTCCATCGGCGGCGGCTTCGTCGTCGATGCCGAGCAGGCCGCCACCGGCAGTCTCGACCAGGACGCCACCCGCCTGCCCTACGACTTCAACAGCGCCGCCGAGCTGCTGCAGCTGTGCCGCCGCCACAACCTGCGCGTGTCCCAGCTGAT
>NZ_JWMC01000032.1:0-58851 GCF_000812405.1 Pseudomonas sp. PI1 | reverse complement strand
CCCCCCCCCCCCACCCCCGCCGCAACGGCGGGGCTGCTTGCTGCTGGCTAGCGAAACCTCCGCTTACAACCCCTCTCGCAACCTTTGCGCCTAAGCTGTGTCGGATGACGCCCGTTCTATCCGGAAGGAATCCGTCGATGAAACTCACCGCCCTCCCCCTCCTGTTCATGACCGGCGTGCTTGCCGCCTGCGCCTCGAATTCGCCTTCGCAGAGCGCTTCGCTCAGTGGCGAGGTGTTCTATCTGCAGCGCATCGCGCTGCCGCCGGGTGCGCAGGTTTCGGTGAGCCTGCAGGATGTTTCCCTCGCCGATGCGCCGGCCGTGGAGCTGGCTTCGCAGACGCTGCCCGGCGGGCAGCAGGTGCCGGTGGCCTTCAAGCTCGATTACGACCCGCAGCGGGTCCAGCCCGGCCATAGCTATGCGGTCAGCGCGCGTATCGAGAATGCCGGCAAGCTGCTGTTCATCAGCACCGAGCGCCACAGCGTCAAGCTCGACGGCAGCGATCCGCAGCCGCTGCGAATCCGCGTCGACGCGGTGCGCTGATCCGTCCTCCTGCGACCGGGTTCCGTTGCCGGCGCGGCCTCGCTAAGCTTGCCCCTTCTTCCTTCGCCGAGACCCTCGGCGAAGGTTTCGCCCTGCCCCACAAGGAATCCCGATGCTGCGTTTCACCGCCCTGCTGGCCGGCGCCCTGTTGTCTGCCAATGCCTTCGCCCTGTCCCTCGCCAACCTCAGCCAGACCGACGCCAGCGGCGGCCTCAAGGATGCCCTGAGCCAGGGCGCGCAGATCGCGGTCAAGCAGTTGGGCAAGCCTGGAGGCTTCACTAACGATCCGGCCGTGCGCATCGAGCTGCCGGGCAAGCTGGGCAAGGCCGCCAAGGTGATGAAGCAGTTCGGCATGGGCGCCCAGGTCGACCAGTTGGAAGCCAGCATGAACCAGGCCGCCGAGGCCGCCGTGCCGCAGGCCCAGGCGCTGCTGGTGGATGCGGTGAAGAAGATGACCGTGCAGGACGCCAAGGGCATCCTCGCCGGCGGCGACGATTCCGCCACCCAGTACCTGGAACGCAGCAGCCGCGAGCAGTTGCGCCAGCGCTTCCTGCCGATCGTCAAGCAGGCCACCGACAAGGTCGGCCTGGCCAAGCAGTACAACGCCTTCGCCAGCCAGGCCGCGGCCTTTGGCGTGGTCGATGCCAAGGATGCGAATGTCGAGGGCTATGTCACCGAGCAGGCGCTGGATGGGCTGTTCAAGGTGATCGCCCAGCAGGAGAAGGGGATTCGGGAGAATCCGGCGGGGGCGGCTACCAGTTTGGCCAAGAAGGTTTTTGGGGCGCTCTGAGGCCCGCGGAACTCGTAGGAGCGAGCTTGCTCGCGAAGGGTGTTTTTCCGGTTACATCGTCGTATCAGGTGACTCCGCTCCCTCTCCCCAACCCTCTCCCTGAAGAGAGAGGGGGCTGTCCTGAGTGGCTTGGAAGGTAGGCGCCATCCTGCGGTGTCGTTTGTGGCTGCAAGTACCGTTCGCGAGCAAGCTCGCTCCTACAGGGTGGTCCCGGACCCTAGGGCGTATGACCGCGAACGGTCATACGCCCTACGCAGGTTCCTTCTTCACCCTGAACCAGGCCGCATACAGCGCCGGCAGGAACAGCAGGGTCAGCGCCGTGGCGACGATCAGCCCGCCCATGATGGCCACTGCCATGGGCCCGAAGAACGCGCTGCGCGACAGCGGGATCATCGCCAGCACCGCCGCCAGCGCGGTCAGCACGATGGGGCGGAAGCGCCGCACCGTGGCCTCGATGATGGCGTGCCAGCGGTCCAGGCCGTGGGCGATGTCCTGCTCGATCTGGTCCACCAGGATCACCGAGTTGCGCATGATCATCCCGGCCAGGGCGATGGTGCCGAGCATGGCGACGAAGCCGAAGGGCTTGTGGAACGCCAGCAGGAACAGGGTCACGCCGATCAGCCCCAGGGGCGCGGTGAGGAACACCATGGCCATGCGCGAGAAGCTGCGCAGCTGGATCATCAGCAGGGTCATCACCACCACCAGGAACAGCGGGATGCCGGCGTTCACCGAGTTCTGCCCCTTGGCCGAATCCTCCACCGTGCCGCCCACTTCCAGTAGGTAGCCGTCCGGCAGCTCGGCGCGGATCGGCTCGAGGGTCGGGGAAATCTGCTTGACCAGGGTGGCCGGCAGCGAGTCGTCGTAGATGTCCGCGCGCACGGTCACCGTCGGCAGGCGGTTGCGCCGCCAGATGATGCCTTCCTCGAAGCCGTACTCCAGGGTTGCCACCTGCGACAGCGCCACGCTGCGGCCGTTGTTGGTGGGGATGGCCAGGCTCGGCAGCTGCGACAGGTCCTGGCGCTCGCGGGCATCGCCGCGCAGGAGGATCTCGATCAGCTCGTTGTCCTCGCGGTAGTAGCTGACGGTGGAGCCGGTCAGCGAGCTCTGCAGGAACTGCGAGACGTCCTGGGTGCTCACGCCCAGGGCGCGGGCGCGGTCCTGGTCGAGGTTGAGGCGGATGACCTTGCTCGGCTCCTCCCAGTCCAGGTGCACGTTCACCACATGGGGGTTCTCGCGCATCTTCGCCGCGACCTTGCGCGCCAGCTCACGCACTTGCTGGATGTGCTCGCCGGACACCCGGAACTGCACCGGGTAGCCCACCGGCGGACCGTTCTCCAGGCGGCTGATGCGGCTGCGCAGCGTGGGGAAGTCCTCGGCCATGCGCTGGATCAGCCACTGGCGCACCTCCTCGCGGCCCTTCAGGTCCTTGGCCAGCACCACGAACTGGGCGAAGCTCGCCGCCGGCAGCTGCTGGTCCAGCGGCAGGTAGAAGCGCGGCGAGCCGGTGCCGACGTAGGCCACGTAGTTCTCGATGCCCGGATGCTCGGCGAGCAGCTTCTCCAGGCGCTTGACCTGCTCGGCGGTGGCGGCCAGCGAGTCGCCCTCGGCCAGCTTCAGGTCCACCAGCAACTCCAGGCGCACCGACGGCGGGAAGAACTGCTGCGGTATCAGGCGGAAGGCGGCGATGGAGCCGACGAAGGCCAGCAGGGTCAGGACGATCACCGTCTTGTTGTGGCGCACGCACCACTCCACCAGGCGCCGGAAGTGCTGGTAGAAGCCCGTCGAGTAAGGGTCGTGGCCCTTGTCGCTGCCGCCGTGCTTTTCCGCATGGCGCTTGGCCAGATCCGGCAGCAGCTTGGCGCCCAGGTAGGGCACGAACATCACCGCGGCCACCCAGGACACCAGCAGCGCGATGGTCACCACCTGGAACAGCGAGCGGGTGTATTCGCCGGTGCCCGACTGCGCGGTGGCGATCGGCAGGAAGCCGGCGGCGGTCACCAGGGTGCCGGTGAGCATCGGGAAGGCGGTGCTGGTCCAGGCGAAGCTGGCCGCCTTGAGGCGGTCGTAGCCCTGCTCCATCTTCACCGCCATCATCTCCACGGCGATGATCGCGTCGTCCACCAGCAAGCCCAGCGCCAGCACCAGCGCGCCGAGGGAAATCTTGTGCAGGCCGATGTCGAAGTAGCGCATGCAGACGAAGGTCATCGCCAGCACCAGCGGGATCGACAGCGCCACCACCAGCCCGGTGCGCAGGCCCAGGGAGAAGAAGCTCACCAGCAGCACGATGACCAGCGCCTCGGCCAGCACCCGGACGAACTCGCCCACGCCTTCGCGCACGGCGGCCGGCTGGTCGGACACCTTGCGCAGCTCCATGCCCGCCGGCAGGTTCTGCTGCAGGCGGTGGAACTCGTTTTCCAGCGCCCTGCCCAGCACCAGGATGTCGCCGCCGTCCTTCATCGCCACGGCGATGCCGATGGCGTCCTCGCCCATGAAGCGCATGCGCGGCGCCGGCGGGTCGTTGAAGCCGCGGTGCACCTCGGCCACGTCGCCGATGCGGAAGGTGCGGTCGCCCACGCGGATGGGGAACTGGCGGATGTCCTCCACCGAATCGAAGCGCCCGGAAACCCGCAGCTGCACGCGGTCGCTGGCGGTCTCGAAGAAACCGGTGGCGCTCACCGCATTCTGCTCCTCCAGGGCCTTCTGCACCGCCGCCAGGGGCAGGCCGAGGGTGGCCAGCTTGGTGTTCGACAGGTCGATCCAGATCTTCTCGTCCTGCAGGCCGACCAGCTCGACCTTGCCGACGTCCTTGATGCGCTGCAGCTGCAGCTGGATGCGGTCGGCGTAGTCTTTCAGCACCGCGTAGTCGAAGCCCTTGCCGGACAGCGCGTAGATGTTGCCGAAGGTGGTGCCGAACTCATCGTTGAAGAACGGCCCCTGGATGCCCTGCGGCAGGGTGTAGCGGATGTCGCCGACCTTCTTGCGAATCTGGTACCACAGCTCGGGGATGTCCCTGGACTTGAAGTCCTCGCGGGCGACGAAGGTCACCTGCGACTCGCCCGGGCGCGAGAAGGAGACTATGCGGTCGTAGTCGCCGGTCTCCATCAGCTTCTTCTCGATGCGCTCGGTGACCTGGCGCGAGACTTCCTCGGCGGTGGCGCCGGGCCAGTTGGTCTTCACCACCATGGCCTTGAAGGTGAAGGGCGGGTCCTCGCTCTGGCCGAGCTTGGTGTAGGACAGCGCCCCGGCGATGCCCAGCAGCAGCATCAGGAAAAGTACGATCGGTCGGTTCTGCAGGGCCCAGGCGGAGAGGTTGAAGCGCATCCTGCGTCACTCCTTCGCCAGCAGCTTGACCGAACGGTTCTCGCGATCGACCGGGCGTACCTGCTGGCCTTCGCGCAATACCTGGACGCCCGCGGCGACCACCCAGTCGTCGGGCTGCAGCCCTTCGAGCACCGGCACCCGGTCCTCGGTGTAGGGCCCGATGCGCACCGGCCGGCGGTGCAGGCTGGCATCCTTCGGGTCGACCACCCAGACGAACGGCTGGCCGCCCTCGGCGCTCACCGCCGCAAGCGGCACGGCCAGGGGCACGGCGCCCTCGCTGTGGATGTACACCCGGGCGCTCTGGCCCAGCTCGGCCGGCACCTTGGCATCGTCGAAGGCCACCCGCGCGGCGAAGGTGCGCGACTGTGGGTCGGCGGCCGGCGACAGTTCGCGGATGTGGCCGCTGAAGCGCTTGTCCGGCTGCGACCACAGCTCGACGCTGACGCCCTCGCCGATGCGGAAGCGCTCGATGGCGTGTTCGGGGAAGCTGATCAGCACCTCGCGATCGCCATCGGCGGCCAGGGTGAAGACCGTCTGCCCGGCGGCCACCACCTGGCCCACTTCGACGCGCCGCGCCGAGATCACCCCGTCCTGCGGCGCGCGCAGCACGGCGTAGTCGGCCTGGTTGCGCGCCACGTCGTACTCGGCGCGCACCTGCTTCATGCGCGCCTCGCCGGCGCGGTAGGTGTTCTCGATGTTGTCGAACTGCGACTGGCTGACCAGCTTGCGCTCCAGCAGCACCTTGTAGCGCTGGTATTCCGAACGCACGGTCTGCAGGTTGGCCTCGGCGGCGGCGACCTGGGCGCGGTTGGCCTCCAGCTGCAGGCGCACGTCCTCGGGGTCGAGTTCGGCCAGCGGCTGGTCGCGGCGCACGCGCTCGCCGGTCTCCACCAGGCGCTTGGCCACCTTGCCGCCGATGCGGAACGCCAGCTCCGGCTCGTGGCGGGCGCGCACCTCGCCCGGGTAGGCCTCGGTGACCGAACGCGCCAACTGCGGCTGCACGACCATGGCCGGGCGCAGCGCCGGCTTGGCCGGCTCGCCGTTACCGCAGGCGGCAAGGGTCAGGGAGAAGGCGAGAGGGACAGCGACGGACAAGGCATGGCGGAACATGATGTATGACCTTTCGCAAAACGCAGTTGAATTCTTATACTCGGCGGTATAGTAAGAATACAAAACCGACCAGTCCAGTATTTAAAGCGAAAATAAAATGTCCCAGCCTCCCATCCCCAACGGCCCCGGCCGCCCCAAGGACCCGGCCAAGCGCCAGGCGATCCTCGAAGCCGCCAAGGAGCTGTTCGTGCGCAACGGCTACGACGGCAGCAGCATGGAAGCCATCGCCGCCGAGGCCGGGGTTTCCAAGCTCACCGTGTACAGCCATTTCACCGACAAGGAGACGCTGTTCTGCGAGGCGGTGCAGGCCAAGTGCGCCGAGCAGGTGCCGGAGCTGTTCCACGAACCGCCGGCCGACGCGCCGACACAGGAGCTGCTGCTGAACATCGCGCGCGGCTTCAACCGCCTGATCAACAGCCCCGAGGCCATCGCCCTGAGCCGCCTGATGATCGCCCAGGGCGGGCAGAACCCGGCGCTGTCGCAGATGTTCTTCGACGCCGGCCCGCAGCGCGTGCTGGACCAGATGCAACGGCTGATCGCCCAGGCCCAGCGCAAGGGCGAACTGCGCGAGGGCGACGCGCGCAACGCCGCCGAGCACTTCCTGATGCTGGTGCAGGGCTGCCTGCACTTCCGCCTGCTGATCGGCTGCGTCGAGCGGCCGCCGCTGGAGGAGAGCGAAAGACATGTGCAGGAGGTGGTGGAGTTGTTTTTGCGGGCTTATCGGCCTTGAGGCCTATGCCGTGGGCGCTTCTCCTGTAGGAGCTAGCTTGCTCGCGAAGGGGGGTCCCCGGTGGCTACGGTGTCTTGGCTCGGCTCGGCTCCGCCCCTCTCCCTAACCCTCTCCCTGAAGGGAGAGGGGACCGTTCGGCATGCGCTGATGTTTCCGCGTTAGCCGGCTTGCAGTGAGTGGCCGGCTGACACCAAATCCTTTCTCGGCACGGACAAGCCCCCTCTCCCTTCAGGGCGGGGCGCGCAGCCGAGGGCTGGGGAGAGGGGACGGACTTCGACCTCGCTCTGGAGCAAGGCCTGACACCATTGTTTGCGAGCAAGAGCTAGGCGCCCCCTTCGCTCCTACGAAAAGCCCTCCGCTCAGGGCTTGAGGGACTTCAACGGATAGATGTCATACCGGCTCGACTTCCCTTCCAGGCTGTAGCTCGGCTTGGCGCCCTCGATGATCGGCGCCTTGCGCGGGCGCTTGACCACCACGCGGTGGCTGGCCAGGGCCAGGGCCGCCTGGAGCAGCGCCGGGGCGTCCATGTCGTCGCCCACCAGGGGGCGGAACAGGCGCATTTCCTTTTTCACCAGGGCGCTCTTGTCGCGGTGCGGGAACATGGGGTCGAGGTAGATCACCTGGGGCGCCTCGCCCTGCCAGGCGCCCATCAGGTCGATGGCGTTGCCCTGGCGCAGTTGCATCCGCGCCACTATCGGCGCCACTTCCAGGTCCCGCGCCGCGCGGGCCAGGCCGTCTTCCAGCAGGGCGGCGATCAGCGGTTGGCGCTCGATCAACTGCATCTCGCAGCCCAGGGTGGCGAGGACGAAGGCATCACGGCCCAGGCCGGCGGTGGCGTCGAGCACCTGCGGGCGCACGCCCGGCTGCACGCCCACCGCCTTGGCGATCATCTGCCCGCTGCCGCCGCCGAACTGGCGGCGGTGGGCGGCGGCGCCTTCGAGGAAGTCCACGCGCACCGGGCCCGGCGAGTCCGGGCCCAGTTGCAGCAGTTGCAGGCCCTGCCCGCCCAGTTGCAGGGCGAAGTCCGCCGCGCCCTCTTCCGCCAGTTCCAGGCCCAGGCGCCGGGCCCACTGCCCGGCGGCTTCGCGGTAGTGGGGCTCCAGGGCCTGGACGATGATGCGGGGAGTGTCTGCGCTGGCGCTCATGCGGGTCGATCCGGTGCAAAAGCGCCGATTCTACCGCAGGCCCCGGCTCAACGCCGGAACAGCGCGTTGAGGCGGGCGAAGGGCATGCCTTCCTGGGTCGCCTCCAGACGCCCGCTGGCCAGTTCGCTGGCGGCGTGGAAGAAGGCGCCGTAGGCCACCCGCGCCAGCGACGAGCCCAGGCTGACGCGCTTCACACCCAGCTCGGCCAGGTCGCTCAGCGACAGTTGCAGGGCCGGCGAGCCGACCAGCACGTTCACCGGCCGCGGCGCCACCGCGCGCACCACTGCGTCGATCTGCTCGCGGGTGGTCAGCCCAGGCGCGTAGAGCACGTCGGCGCCGGCTTCGGCGAAGGCCACCAGGCGGCGGATGGTGTCGTCCAGGTCGTCGCGGCCGTGCAGCAGGTTCTCCGCGCGGGCCGCCAGGGTGAAGGGGAACTCCAGGGAGTGCGCGGCCTGCACCGCCGCGCGCACGCGTTCCACCGCCAGTTCGAAGGGGTAGATGGGATCGTCCGGGCGGCCGCTGGCGTCCTCGATGGAGCCGCCGACCAGGCCGATGCTGGCGGCCAGGCGGATGGTCGCCACGCAGTCCTCGGGCGCATCGCCGTAGCCGTTCTCCAGGTCGGCGGCCACCGGCAGCGGCGTTGCTTCGACGATGGCGCGGGCATTGGCCAGGGCTTCCTCGCGGCTCACCTCGCCTTCGGCGTCGCAGCGGCCGAGGGCGAAGGCCAGGCCGGCGCTGGTGGTGGCCAGGGCCTCGAAGCCCAGGCCAGCGAGCATTTTCGCCGAGCCGGCGTCCCAGGGGTTGGGCAGGACGAACAGGCCGTCGCGCCGGTGCAGGGCCTGGAAGGCCAGGCCGCGTTCGCGTTGGGTGGTCATTGGGGCGCTCTCCGTGCGAATGGGAGCTTGCAGATTAGCGCAACCGCGGCCTCAGAGCAGGCCCAGTTGCTCCACTTCCGGTTGCGGCAATTGCAGCGCCGGCAGCCCCGGCAGGCGCTCGGCCAGCAGGCCATGGAAGCGCTGCGCCTGTTCGGCGGCGCGGTGGTTGTCCGGGGTGTGGAGGAACACGTGGGGCGTCAGGCCGTCCTCGATCCAACCGGCCACCTTGTCCACCCAGGGCGTCAGGTAGGCCTGGTTGGCGTCCAGGTCCGGCCCGCCGATGAAGCGCACCTGCGGGCTGTCGCTGAAGGCCGCAGGGCGCACCGGAATCCTCGGTTTCTTCGATTGCGCGTGGCGCACCGCCGGGTCGTCGGACTGGCAGGCGAACAGCGCCCGCGAATCCAGGCAGATGCGTTCCACGCCGCGCTCGTGGAGCAGGCGGTTGAGCAGCCGCTCCTCCTCGCCTTTCTCGAAGAACGCCGGGTGGCGCACTTCCACGGCGATGCGCCGGGCGCCGAACTCGTCCAGCCAGGCGGCCAGCTCGCCCAGGCGCTGCGGGCCGAAGCCGGCGGAAAGCTGCAGCCACAGCGGGCTCACCCGGCTGCCCAGCGGCGCCAGCAGGTCGAGGAAGTCGCGTGTGGCGCCGAACTGCTCGCGCAAATCGCCTTCGTGGCTGATGTCGCGGGGCAGCTTGGCGCAGAAGTGGAAGTCCGCCGGCATGGTCTGCGCCCAGCGCTGCAGCGTGTCGGCGCTGGGGCGGGCATAGAAGGTGGTGTTGCCCTCCACCGCGTTGAACACCTGGCTGTAGAAGCCCAGGGTATCGGCCGGACGCAGGTCGGCGGGGTAGAAGCTGCCGCGCCAGGCGGGCTCGTTCCACGACGGGCAGCCCAGGTAGTACGGCAGGCCCATCAGGCGTAGAGGTCGATGCCCAGCACTTCCGGGGCGTCGTAGCCGCCCAGCGGCAGGTTGGCGGTGCTGCTGTAGCTGGCCAGGGCCTGGGCGGCGCGGTTGCTGACCGGGCGCTGGTAGGCCAGGACGTCGCTGAGGACGATGGGCAGGCTGCCGGTGCCGGCGTTGCCCGGCTCCACGTAGCGCGTCTGCGCCTGCTGCTCCAGGCCCTGGCTGGCGGCCACCGAGGCCGGCTGCTCGCGACGCGCCTCGGCCTCGCGCATGACCTCGCGATAGGGCGTGACCGCGGTGCCGGGGCGGCTGCCGGAGTCGGGCGTGATGGAGTAGCTGGACAGGCCGTCGATGCGCATGTTCAGGGCTCAGCGGGTAAGGATTTCACTCTAGCGAGCGTCCAGGGGCTTGGCAATCGCCGGTCAGCCGGCCTTGGGCGTGGCCACGTTGTCGCGCAGGTAGACCGGCTGCGCCTGGTCCGCCGGCACGGCGTCGCCGCGTTCCCAGGCGAACAGCGCCAGGCCCAGCAAGTCTCCGGCGTTGGGCAGCAGGCTGGCGTCCTCGGCCTGCAGCTTCACCGCCAGGCGCTCGCGGTAGCCCCAGCCGGTGCCGGCGCCGAACCAGTCGCCCTCGGCATCGCGCGGCAGCGCCACCTTTTCCGGCGGCAGCACCGCCTCGGCGCCGGCCAGGCGCATCTCGCCCCGCTCCAGGCGGTAGCAGCCCCAGTAGACCTCGTCCATGCGTGCATCGATGGCGGCCGCCACCTGGCTGGCGCCGTGCTCGCGGTGGGCGCGCTGGGCCAGCACCGCGAGGTCGGAGATCGGCAGCACCGGCTTGTCCAGGGCGAAGGCCAGGCCCTGCACCACGCCGATGGCGATGCGCACACCGGTGAAGGCACCGGGGCCACGGCCGAAGGCGATGGCGTCCACCGCGGCCAGGGCGATGCCGGCCTCGTCGAGCAGCTCCTGCACCATGGGCAGCAGGCGCTTGGCGTGCAGCCGCGGGATCACCTCGTGGCGGCTGAAACGCCGGCCGCCGTGCAGCAGGGCGACGGAGCAGGCTTCGGTGGAGGTGTCCAGGGCCAGCAGGGTGGGCATCGGGGTCTTCCGGCAAGCTGAAAAAGGGCGGGCATTATAAACGCCAAAGGCCCGCAAGCGGGCCTCTGGTGCAGGTCGGGCGGCGACTCAGCTGAGCGCGGCCAGGACCTTGGCGGTGATCTGGTCCACCGAGCCGACGCCTTCGACGCGGCTGTACTTCGGGGTGCCTTCGACGGCGGCCAGCTTCTGGTAGAAGTCGACCAGCGGCTTGGTCTGGGTGTGGTAGACCGACAGGCGGTGGCGCACGGTCTCTTCGCGGTCGTCTTCACGCTGGATCAGGTCTTCGCCGGTGACGTCGTCCTTGCCGGCGACCTTCGGCGGGTTGTGCTCGACGTGGTACACGCGGCCGGAGGCCGGGTGCACGCGGCGGCCGGCCATGCGGCTGACGATCTCTTCGTCGTCGACGGCGATCTCGACCACGTGGTCGATGCTCACGCCGGCTTCCTTCATGGCCTCGGCCTGGGGAATGGTGCGCGGGAAACCGTCGAACAGGAAGCCGTTGGCGCAATCGGGCTGGGCGATGCGCTCCTTGACCAGGTTGATGATCAGGTCATCCGAAACCAGGCCGCCGGCATCCATCACGCTCTTGGCCTGCAGGCCCAGCTCGGTGCCGGCCTTGACCGCTGCGCGCAGCATGTCCCCGGTGGAGATCTGCGGAATGCTGAACTTCTCGGTGATGAAGCGAGCCTGAGTACCTTTGCCGGCACCGGGCGCCCCGAGCAGAATCACACGCATCGATATGCTCCTTAGTCTTGTTGAAAGCGAAATCCCGGATCTGCCTTATGGGGCCTATCTGAACATGCTTGAAATGGCGCAGGAATACGCCGAAAGGCTGATCAAGATACACAGCGCACCCTGAGCGCACAAGCCACCGGAAAGTCGTGGCCGGGGCCGCTCAACCGGTGTTGCGCAGCCCCGCGGCGATGCCCGCCACCGTCACCAGCAGGGCCTGTTCCAGAGCGCCGCAGGCGTCGCCTTCGCAGCGTCTGGAACGGGCCAGCAGCTCCGCCTGGAGCAGGTGCAGCGGGTCCAGGTAGATGTTGCGCACGGCGATCGATTCGCGGGTTTCGGTGGCCTGCGCCAGCAGGCGCTGCTGGCCGGTCAGGCCGAGAACCACGCGCAGCGCCTGCGACAATAGGTCGCGTAAATGCGCACCTAATGGTCGCAGTTCCGATTGCACCAGACGTTCGTCGTAGAGTTGGGCGATTTCGCCGTCGGCCTTGGCCAGGACCATCTCCAGCATGTCGATGCGCGCGCGGAAGAACGGCCACTGCTCGCGCATGCGCTGCAGCAGGCTGCCCTCGCCGCGGTCGATGGCGTTGAACAGCGCGGTCTCCCAGCCCAGCCAGGCCGGCAGCATCAGCCGCGTCTGCGTCCAGGCGAAGATCCACGGGATCGCTCGCAGGCTCTCGATGCCGCCCTGGCGGCGCTTGGCCGGGCGGCTGCCCAGGGGCAGGCGGCCGAGTTCCTGTTCCGGCGTGGCCTCGCGGAAATAGTCGACGAACTGCGGCGTCTCGCGCACTACCTGGCGGTAGGCGGCCAGGGAATCGGCGGCCAGGCGCTGCATTTCCTCGCGCCAGGCCGGCTCCGGCGCCGGCGGCGGCAGCAGCGTGGCCTCCAGCACCGCGGCCAGGTAGAGGTCGAGGTTCTGCCGGGCGATGCCGGGCAGGCCGAACTTGAAGCGGATCATCTCGCCCTGTTCGGTGGTGCGGAAGCGCCCGGCCACCGAGCCCGGCGGCTGCGAGAGGATGGCCGCATGGGCCGGGCCGCCGCCGCGCCCGACGGTGCCGCCCCGGCCGTGGAACAGCAGCAACTCGACGCCATGGGCGCGGCAGATGTCCACCAGCGCTTCCTGGGCGCGGTATTGCGCCCAGGCGGCGGCCAGGGTGCCGGCGTCCTTGGCCGAGTCGGAGTAGCCGATCATCACTTCCTGCGGCCCGGCCAGGGCTTCGCGGTAGGCGTCCAGGCCGAGCAGGCGGTCGATGCAGGGGCCGGCGTTGTCCAGGTCGTCGAGGGTTTCGAAGAGCGGCACCACGCGCAGCGGCCGGCGCAACCCGCATTCCTTGAGCAGCAGTTGCACCGCCAGCACGTCGGACGGCTGGCCGGCCATGGAGATGACGTAGGAGCCCAGCGAGGCCGCCGGCGCGGCAGCCGCCACGCGGCAGGTGGCCAGGACTTCGGCGGTGTCGGCGCTGGCCTGGTAGTCCGCCGGCAGCAGCGGGCGATGGTTGCCCAGTTCCTCCAGGAGGAATTCCTGGCGCACCGCCTCGTCCCACTCCTGGTAGCGGCCCAGGCCCAGGTACTCGGTGATCTCGCTCAGGGCGGCGGCGTGGCGGCCGGAGTCCTGGCGGACGTCCAGGCGCGTCAGGAACAGGCCGAAGGTGGCGGCGCGGCGCAGGCTGTCGAGCAGCGCGCCGTCGGCGATCACGCCCATGCCGCAGGCGTGCAGCGAGCGGTGGCACAGCTCCAGCGGCGCCAGCAGCTCGCGGTTGTCCTGCAGCACCGCCTCGGGTGCAACCTCGTCTTCGCTCAGCGCGCGTTCGGCCCAGGCCCGCGTGGCGCGCAGGCGCTCGCGCAGTTGCTTGAGCAGAGCGCGGTAGGGTTCGGCCACCTCGCCGGTTTCCGCCAGCAGTTCCTCGCTGGCCTGCTGCATGGAGAGGTCGGCGGCCAGGCTGTCGACGTCGCGCAGGTAGAGGTCGGCGGCCATCCAGCGCGCCAGCAGCAGCACCTCGCGGGTGATGGCGGCGGTGACGTTGGGGTTGCCGTCGCGGTCGCCGCCCATCCAGGAGGCGAAGCGGATGGGCGCGGCCTGCAGCGGCAGGCGCTGGCCGGTGCAGCTTTGCAGGGTCTCGTCGACGTGGCGGAGGAAGTCGGGCACGGCGTGCCAGAGGGAATGCTCGATCACCGCGAAGCCCCACTTGGCCTCGTCCACCGGCGTTGGCCGGGTGCGGCGGATCTCGTCGGTGTGCCAGGCCTCGGCCACCAGCCGGCGCAGGCGCGTGTCCACCTGCTCGCGCTCTTCGGGGAGCAGGTCGGTGTGGTCCTTGGCCGCCAGTTGCGCGGCCATGGCGTCGTATTTCTGGATCAGGGTGCGCCGCGCCACTTCGGTGGGGTGCGCGGTGAGCACCAGTTCGATGTCCAGCTGCGCCACCTGGCGCGCCAGCTCCGCCGGCTCCACGCCGGCCTTGCGCAGGCGCCCCAGCAGCTCGCCGAGCACGCGCTGCTCGAAGGGCTGCGGCTCCTTCGGCCCGCGGCGGCGGATGCGGTGGTACTGCTCGGCGATGTTGGCCAGGTTGAGGAACTGGTTGAAGGCCCGCGCCACCGGCAGCAGCTCGTCCTCGCCCAGGCCGTCGAGGGCCGCCGCCAGCTGCCGCGCGCCTTCGGCCGAACCGCGCCGCGCCGCCTTGGCGCCCTGGCGGATCAGCTCGATCTTGTCGAGGAAGGCCTGGCCGTACTGGCTGCGGATGGTCTGCCCGAGCAGTTCGCCCAGCAGGTGCACGTCCTCGCGCAGGCGCGCGTCGATATCCGCCATGGGGGTTCTCCGTGTCTGGATTCTCTTACAGTGCCGCCTGGCGACACTCACTGACAAGCGTGCGACGAACGCCCGCGATCCTGCTCCGACAGCGTCTAGGCTAGATGTGATCCCGAAGGATTCGGGAAATTCTTCCCGGCGGCTCCAAAAGGGCCGTCTTCCCCGCCGGCCACGAGCCGGCCCATGAGGTGAACATGAAGATCCGCGATCTGGTACGCCATTGGGAACAGAACGCCAGGGGGCGCATGACCAGCCACAGCTACAGCATCCCGCTGGACGTGGAAACCGCCGCGCGCCTGGCCGCGCTGCACGACATGTACCCCAAGCGCAGCGTCGAGGAACTGCTCGGCGAACTGGTCGGCTCGGCCCTGGAGGAACTGGAGGCGAGCTTCCCCTACGTGAAGGGGCAGAAGGTGGTGGCGCTGGACGAACAGGGCGACCCGCTCTACGAGGACGTCGGCCCTACCCCGCGCTTCCTGCAGCTGTCGCGCAAGTACCTGCATGAGCTGACGGGGCACAAGGAAGAGCCGAGCCACAGCTGAGCGTAGGGCGCATAACGCCTATGGCGTTATCCGCCGTTTGGCCTTGGTCCCCGGCGCGCTTCGGGTTCGGTCACGGAGCGCCTGTTTCCGGGCACTCCGAGCCCCGTAGGATTCGAGCCCGGAGCGGCTGTCCAGGGCACTCCGATCCCGACCTTGAAGCCGGGCATGGGCTTGGGTGTAACGGCGGATAACCGCGAACGGTTATTCGCCCTACGGCCAGAACGGGCTTCAATGCCGACCATGCACCCCGGGCACGTGCAGGTGCCCGGCCTCGGCGCAGGCTTCCGGCACCGCCGAGGGCTCGGCGGGCAGTTGCAGTTCGCGGAGGATGCCGCAGTCCTCGCTGTTGCCGCTGCCGCTGCAGCGGGCGCGCAGGTCCTGCAGTTGCTGGCGCAGCGACTGCAGCTCGGCGATGCGCACTTCCACGTGGTGCAGGTGCTCGTCGATCAGCCGGTTGGCGGTGCCGCAGTCGGACTCGGGGCGGTCGCGCAGGCCGAGGAGGATGCGGATTTCCTCCTGGGTCATGTCCAGCGAGCGGCAGTGGCGGATGAACGACAGCCGCTCGACGTGGGTGTTGTCGTATTGCCGGTAGTTGCCGCCGGTGCGCGCCGGCTCCGGCAGCAGGCCCTCGCGCTCGTAGTAGCGGATGGTCTCCACCGGGCAGCCGGTCAGTTTCGCCAGTTCACCGATCTTCATCAGCCTTTCCTCCCGGAACCGCTTGACTCTGTAGTTGCTACAGGGTGTGCAATCGCAAGCATACCGTCAAATGGGAAACGACCTGATGACCGACGCCAACAGCCGCCAGCCTGGATGCGGGCCCTGCTGCCACGACCACGCCGCCGTGCATCGCCATGAACACGAGCATGGGCATGACCACCACCACGAGCGCCCGCGCCACGCCGAACCGGCGCTGGGCGCTACCGCGGCCGCCACCGGCGAGCTGCGCTGGAGCAGCCTGCGCATCGAGGCCATGGACTGCCCCACCGAGGAGCGCCTGCTGCGCGACGCCCTGGGCAAGCTGCCGGCGGTGGAGCAGCTGGAATTCAACCTGATGCAGCGCCTGCTCAAGGTGCAGCACCGCTTCGACAGCCTGGAGCCGCTGCAGAAGCTGGTCGCCTCCCTGGGCATGGAGGCCGAGGCTGTGGAGGATGGCCAGCCACTCGCCAGCGCGCCGGGCAGGCACAAGCCCTGGTGGCCGCTGGCCCTGGCCGGGGTGCTGGCGCTGGCTGCGGAAGTCTGCGAGTGGTTCGCCCTCGGCCCGCAGTGGCTGGTGGCAGCCCTGGCCGTGGCGGCCATCCTCGGCGCCGGCCTGCCGACCTACCGCAAGGGCTGGATCGCCCTGAAGAACCGCGACCTGAACATCAACGCGCTGATGAGCATCGCCGTGACCGGCGCCATGCTCATCGGCCAGTGGCCGGAAGCGGCCATGGTCGCGGTGCTGTTCGCCATCGCCGAGCTGATCGAGGCGCGCTCCCTGGAACGCGCGCGCAGCGCCATCCGCGGCCTGCTGCAGTTGGCCCCGGAACAGGCCACGGTGCTGCGCGACGGGCAGTGGCGGGACGTGCCGGCCAAGTCGGTGGCCGTGGGTGAGCGCGTGCGCGTGCGCCCCGGTGAGCGCATCGCCCTCGACGGCGAAGTGCTCGACGGCCGCTCCAGCGTCAACCAGGCGCCCATCACCGGCGAGAGCCTGCCGGTGGAAAAGCAGGCCGGCGAAGCCCTGTTCGCCGGCAGCATCAATGGCGAGGGCGCGCTGGAGTATGCGGTGAGCCGCGGCGCCGACGACAGCACCCTGGCGCGGATCATCCACGCCGTGGAGCAAGCCCAGGGCTCGCGGGCGCCGACGCAGCGCTTCGTCGACCAGTTCGCGCGCATCTACACACCAGTCGTGATCCTCATCGCCATCGCCACCGCGCTGATCCCGCCGCTGGCCTTCGGCGGCGCCTGGCTCGACTGGGTGTACCGCGCCCTGGTGCTGCTGGTGATCGCCTGCCCCTGCGCGCTGGTGATCTCCACCCCGGTGACCATCGTCAGCGGCCTGTCGGCGGCGGCGCGCGCCGGCATCCTGATCAAGGGCGGGGTGTTCCTCGAACTGGGCCGCCAGTTGCAATGGCTGGCCCTGGACAAGACCGGCACCCTCACCGAGGGCCGCCCGACGCAGACCGATTTCCACGGCCTGCGCGGCGACGAGGCGCGCGCCCGGGTCCTGGCCGCGAGCCTGGCGGCACGTTCCGACCACCCTGTATCCCAGGCCGTGGCCCGCGCCGCCGAGGCCGATGGCCTGGCGCTGTACGGCGTCGACGCGCTGGAGGCCATCCCCGGCCGCGGCGTGAAGGGCCTGGTCGACGGCCGCCTGCACCACCTGGGCAACCATCGCCTGGTGGAGGAACTGGGGCTGTGCTCGGCGGCGCTGGAAGCACGCCTCGACGCCCTGGAGCAACAGGGCAAGACCGTCATCGTGCTGCTCGACGACGAAGGCCCGCTGGCGCTGTTCGCCGTGGCCGACGCGGTCAAGCAGACCAGCCGCGAGGCCCTCGTCGAGCTGCACGGCCTGGGCGTGAAGACACTGATGCTGACTGGCGACAACCCGCACACCGCGGCCGCCATCGCCGCCCAGGTGGGCATCGACCAGGCCCGCGGCAACCTGCTACCCGAGGACAAGCTGCGCGAGGTCGAACAGCACCAGGCCGGCGGCGCGCGAGTGGGCATGGTCGGCGACGGCATCAACGACGCCCCGGCCCTGGCCCGCGCCGACATCGGCTTCGCCATGGGCGCGGCGGGCACCGACACGGCCATCGAGACCGCCGGCGTGGCGCTGATGGACGACGACCTGCGCAAGCTGCCGCAGTTCATCCGCCTGTCGCGCCGCACCCACGCCGTGCTGGTGCAGAACATCAGCCTGGCGCTGGGCATCAAGGCCGTGTTCCTGGCCCTCACCCTGGCCGGCCTGGGCACGCTGTGGATGGCGGTGTTCGCCGACATGGGCGCCAGCCTGCTGGTGGTGTTCAACGGCCTGCGCCTGCTCCGCCTGCGCTTCTGAAAGCCGCGCCGCAGACATGGCCGCCCCGCCGGGCGGCCATTTTTTTTGAACCCTCGGACAAGTCCTCAAGTCCCCAGTAGTACCTGGCCATCACGGGACAACGCCGCAGCGCAGGGCTGCGAACGGCCGGGCCGGGCACCGCCCGCTGAGAATCCGCGTTCCCCAGACGAGAGGACTCGAACAATGGAACTGAAAACACACCAACCCCGCCTCGCCTTCCTGCGCACGGGCCTGCTGGCCGGCCTCGGCGCCCTGGCCCTGGCCGGCTGCGCCGGCAACCCGCCGAGCGAACAGATGGCAGTCACCGAATCGGCGGTGAACGCCGCGGTCAGCGCCGGCGGCCCGCAGTACGCGCCGCTGGAGATGAAGACCGCCCAGGACAAGCTCGCCCAGGCGCGCATCGCCCTCAACGACAAGGAATACGAGCAGGCCAGGCGCCTGGCCCAGCAGGCCGAATGGGACGCCCGCGTGGCCGAGCGCAAGTCGCAGGCGGTCAAGGCGCAGAACGCCGTCAAGGACGCCCAGCAGGGCGTGATGGAAATCCGCGAGGAAGGGCTGCAGAAGCTCCAGCAGCCACAGCAGTAGGCGCCCTTCCCCATTCCCCCCTCCGGATCATTAAGGACGACAGCCATGCGTAAACTCATCGCCCTCCCCGCCCTCTCCAGCCTGGCGCTGCTGCTGGCCGCCTGTGCCCACGAGCCCAACGCCAACCTGGAGAAGGCCCGCAGCGACTACTCCGCCCTGCAGGCGCAACCCCAGGCCACCCAGCTCGCGGCCCTGGAAACCAAGGACGCCGGCGACTGGCTGGCCAAGGCCGACAAGGCCTACCGCGACGGCGAGAAGCAGCAGGACGTGGACCAGTTGGCCTACCTGACGCAGCAGCGCATCAACCTGGCCAACCAGACCATCGCCCTGAAGAGCGCCGAAGGGCAGCTGCAGAACGCCTCGGCGCAGCGCACCCAGGCCCGCCTGGACGTGCGCACCCAGCAGCTCAAGGAGCTGCAGGCGAAGCAGACCCAGCGCGGCACCCTGGTGACCTTCGGCGACGTGCTCTTCGACCTCGACCGCGCCGACCTCAAGCCCGAGGCCAGCCACAACATCCAGCAACTGGCCAGCTACCTGCAGCAGAACCCCGAGCGCAAGGTGCTGGTCGAGGGCTACACCGACAGCAGCGGCTCGGCCGGCTACAACCAGGGCCTGTCCGAACGCCGCGCCGACTCGGTGCGCATGGCCCTGCTGGCCCAGGGCGTGGACCCGGCGCGGGTGACCACCCGCGGCTACGGCAAGGACTACCCGGTGGCGAGCAACGCCACATCCTCCGGCCGCGCGCAGAACCGCCGGGTGGAAGTGACCATCTCCAACGACGCCAAGCCGGTGGTGCCGCGGTCGTCGGTGGATAGCGATTACTGACGCGGCTATCCATGTAGGAGCAGACCTTGTCCGCGATAGCCGGAACCACCGGCGCGCTTCGCGGATGAGATCCTACGGTTCCAGGAAGCACGGCTTTTCGTAGGATGGCGTTGAGCGAAGCGATACCCATCACCACGGCAGCATGGGTATCGCAAGCTCAACCCATCCTACGAAGAGCTCCTCGGCGCAAGACAGTTGCTCCTACGCCGCCCCACCCGCACCTTTCCCATGTAGGAGCGCGCCCTGCGCGCGATTCGCGGGCAGGGCCCGCTTACGAAGAGCACCTCGGCGCAGTCGGCGCCTACGCGCCACCCCGCAGCAGGCGTCGGTAGAGCTCGGCCATGTCTTCGGAGAAAGGCACCAGCAACAGACGTTGCAGGCTGCTGCCGGCGGGGCGCTGGCGGCGCAGTTCGGCGACGGCGATGCTGGCCGCCGCTTCCAGGGGATAGCCGTAGATTCCGCAGCTGATGGCGGGGAAGGCGATGCCCTCCAGCTCATGCTCCTCCGCCAGCGCCAGGCTGTTGCGGTAGCAGGCGGCGAGCAGCTCCGGCTCGCCGTGGCCGCCGCCGCGCCAGACCGGGCCTACCGTGTGGATGACGTGGGCGGCGGGCAGGCGGAAGCCGGGGGTGATCTTGGCCTCGCCGGTCCTGCAGCCGCCCAGGTTGCGGCAATGGTTCGCCAGTTCCGGGCCGGCGGCGCGGTGGATGGCGCCATCCACGCCGCCGCCGCCGAGCAGCGAGCTGTTGGCGGCGTTGACGATGGCGTCGATGCGCAGGGTGGTGATGTCGCCCTGCCAGACGTGGATTTCGGGGTTGCTCATGGTCGCGCCCTCCAGGTTGCTCCCAGACTGGCCCCGAAGCCTGCCGTCAGCGGACTTCCTGCGGGGTTTCCTCGCCGGCGCAGCGCACGGCGTGCTTCCTGTTGTCCACCAGCACGCCGGAGAGGCCCTTCTGGGTGGTGTCGAACAGCACCAGCACGCCGTCGATGCATTGGGCGATCTGGTTGGCCGGCTCCAGCGAGAGTTTCACGTCCTGCCCGGGAATGCTCTTGAGCATGGTGAACTCGGCCAGCAGCAGGGCGTCCTGCTCCTTGGCGAAGTGCAGGTAGCCGTAATACCAGAGCGTGCCCACGCTGACGATGATGCTGCCGATGGCGGTGAGGATGTACGGGATCATGTTGCGGTCGGTGCTGGTGGTCATGGCTTGCCCTGGGACTGGCTGGCCGGCTCGGCCGGCGGATCGGTGTTGGGGACTTCGGCCAGGCGGCGCAGGCCGCTGAAGTGCTGCGGGTCGTCGAGGAAGCGCAGCATCACTTCGCGCCAGGTCGGTTCGCCGAAGGTTTCCACGTGCCCGCCGCGGGTCAGCTGGAAGACTTTCGGCGGCCGCGCCGCCTTGTACAGGCTCAGGCCGTTGTCCAGGGGCACGATGGTATCGTCGATGCTGTGAAAGAACAGCACGGGTGCGCCAGAAAGTCGCGGCATGGCGCGTATCGCGCTGTCGCCATCGGGCACGAACCAGGACAGCGGAATCTGCAGCGGCCAGGTCAGCCAGGCGGTGCCCAGGGTGTAGCGGGCCACCTCGCGGTAGCTGGCCGGCACGCCGTCGAGCACCACGGCCTTGAGCTGCTTCACCCGCTCGGGATGCTGCGCCAGGTAGTGCACGCCCATGGCGCCGCCCAGGCTCTGGCCGAGCAGGATCAGCGGCTTGCCCTGGGCTTCCGGGGCCTTGTCCAGCCAGGCGAAGGCGGCGTCCATGTCCTGGTACACCGCCGGCAGGCTGGGCTCGCCCTGGGAATGGCCATAGCCACGGTAGTCGAGCATCAGCACCTGGTAGCCCTGTTCCGGCAGCCAGAAGGTGGCGCCCAGGTGCCAGGCCATGTTGCCGCCGTTGCCGTGCAGGTGCAGCACCGTGCCCTTGACCGGCACGCCGGGCTTGGCCGGCAGCCACCAGCCGGCGAGCTTCACGCCGTCGGCGGTGGTGATGCTGACGTCGCGGTAGTCCAGCTTGGCCCGCGCCGGGGTGATGGCCACGTCGGGGCTGGGGTAGAACAGCAGCGAGCTGCAGCCGCCGAGCAGAAGCAGCAGGGACAGCGCGGCGGCCTTGAAGCGGTGGGTCATGGTCGGGTCATCCTTGGGGCCGGGGATCACTCCCACACTGGCGGCACAGAAGCGCTTTCGTAGAATGGGACGAGCGGAGCGATTCCCATCGATGGGTATCGCTTCGCTCAACGCCATCCTACGGGGCCTGAACGGGTCGGCATGGCGTCAGAGGATATTCGCGTAGTCCGCCTCGATGCGGTCCAGGCTCAGGTGGTTGAGGAAGTTGGAGAAGCACATCCAGGCCGACAGCGCGTTGAGGTCGCGGAACTGCGGTGGCAGGTACTTCGGCGGCACCACCAGGCCCTCGTCCACCAGTTGGCGCAGGGTGCGCATGTCTTCCAGGGTGGCCTTGCCGCAGAACAGCAGCGGGATCTGCTCCAGCTTGCCCTTGCGCACGGCGAGCTGGATGTAGTTGTAGATGAGGATGAAGCCCTTGAGATACGACAGGTCCTTGGTGAACGGCAGCCCGCCGGGCGTGGAGCCGCGGAACACCCGGCTGGCGTTCTGGTAGCTGCTTTCCTGGCTGTAGCCCTGCTCGCGGTAGAAGTGGAACACCTCGAGGAAGTCCGCGCCCTCCTCCGCCATGTGAATGGCGCGGGTGCGGTTGGTCAGCTTGCGCAGGCGCGTGGGGTAGGAGGCGAAGGCGATCACTTCCATGAGGATGGCCAGGCCTTCCTGGGTCACGGTGGAGGACGGCGGGCCCTTGGCCAGGAAGGTGCAGATCGGCTGGTTCTGCCCGTTCAGGGTGGTGCCCACGTGCACCAGGCCCTCGTGGACTTCCAGGGCGCGCACGTCGCGCTCGTTGAACATCGCGTCGGCACGCACCTTGATGTAGTCGGCGCCGGCCGCGGCGTCGGCGACTATGCCGTCGGACTCGAACACGCGGATGGTGTCCTCGGCCTCGCCGAAGGTCTTGTTCAGGCGCTCCTGCAGCATGGCCACCGCTTCCTTGGCGGTGAGCGTCTTGGGTTCGTCCTTGAGGTCGCCGCGGTCGGCGATGTTGTTCAGGTAGTCCGAGAGCATCAGGCCGAGGTCGGCCAGGGTCGGGTCACCGGCGTGGAAGGCGTCGGAGGCCGAGCCGTAGAGTTCCTGGGAGATCAGCCCGAAGTCCTGGGTGCCGCGCGCCTCCAGCATGCGGATGACCATGCGGTACTCGCGGCACATGCGCCGCATGATCTGCCCCACCGGGTTGAACTGGCCGAGCTGGCGGGTGATGTCGCGCTCCAGGTTCTGGAATTCCTGCTTCTTGGCGTTGCCGTCGAAGGCCAGCGGGCGGCCGTCGTAGTAGCCGCGGTCGACCTTGGGCGCATGCTTGCCGCGGCCCTTGAGAAAGTCCGCGCGCACGCTGTCGTCCCACTTGATGGCGTCGAGCACGCGGATCGGCGTCTGCGCCTCCACCAGGCGGTCGGACAGGCCGCGGATGATCTGCTGGTACTCGCTGGGCGTGCTTTTCTTGCGCCGCGGGTTCATGGGCGTTCTCCCGGAGTCACTCGCTGGAAGCGTAGCGCTTCGTTGAAGACTTCGGCGTTGGCGGGCTCGTCCAGGTAGGCCAGGACGTCGCCCAGGGGGCTGGCCACCAGGGCGCCGGCGCCCTGCTCGCTGTCCACCTTCTGGCCCTGCAGGGTGCCCTTGGCCATGGCCTGGAGGATCTGCTCGACGTCCAGCGAGTAGACCACCAGCTCGTCCTTGTCGGTGATCTCGAAGCCGGCCAGCACGTAGTTGCCGCCCTGGCTCTTGGGCAGTTCGGCGGACAGGTACCAGCGCTGGCCGTGGTGGACCACGGTGAAGGGCAGGTCCTCGGCGCTGTCGGTGTTGCCGCTGTCGTCGTAGTAGCTGAAGGCGCGGTACAGGCCCTCGCCGGTGCGGCTGATCTCGAGGAACTGTTCCTCGCCGTATTCGTCGATCCGCGACCACTGGCCGAGCAACTGCTTGGGCGCGGCCTCCTTCGCCGGGATCGGCTCCTTGAAGGTCACCAGGCAGCCGCCGAGCAGGAAGATGCTCAACAGCAGCAAGGCGCGCCAGGCTTTCATCGAAGTCTCCTCAGGGGCCGCGGGCGGCACGCCATATGGGGTCGTCGGCGGGCTTCAGAGGCCCAGCACCAGGTACAGGTAGCGGGTCAGGATGGCGCGCATTTCCACGGTGTCCAGGTGCTCCACGCCATCCAGCAGGCCCTGATACTCCATCTGCAGGATGATGGCCGTCAACACCTTGGCGTCCTGTTCCGGCTGCTGCGAGCCGAGCACCTCGAAGAAGTGCACCACGCCCAGGGAGAGGATGCGCCTGTGGCTCTGCGCCAGCTGTTCCAGGCGCGGGTTGAGCAGCGCCTCCTGGCGGAACGCCTGCTCGGCCAGCAGGTGCTCGCGGCGCTCGGTGAGCTGCACGCGCACGTACTGGATGGCCAGCTCGGTGATGCGGTCGGCCAGCTCGCGGCGCGCCTCGGGGCTGCCGGTGAGGCCGGCGGCCAGGGCCTGCAGGTCGCCCTCGACGCTGGCCCAGAAGGCCGACAGGGCTTCGGCGCTGCGTTCGACGAAGAGCGCGAAGGTGTCGGTGATGAGGTCGTCGATGTCCTTGAAGTAGTAGGTGGTGGCCGACAGCGGCACGTCCGCCTCGGCCGCCACCGCCCGATGCCGCACGGCCCGCACGCCCTCGCGGACGATGATGCGCATGGCCGCGTCGAGGATCGCCTGGCGGCGCTGCTCGCTGCCCTGGCGGGCGGCCTTGCGGCCCTGGTACTGGACACTCTCGGCCACCGCACTGGCGGCCTGGGCGGCGCTGTCTCTGGAAACTGCTCGGGGCACGATCTTTCCTCCGCTCGCGGGCGATGGCGCATTGTTCGGGCTTTTGCTTGGGGAATCAATCGGTGGCCCGCTGGCGGATGGAGGGACGGGTTTTGTCGGAGCGCTCGCGAATGCGTTACCCGGCAACTCCGTTGTTGCGCCGACCTCCGTTCCCTCTCCCTAACCCTCTCCCTGAAGGGAGAGGGAACCGTTCGGTGTGCTTGGATGTTTTGGAGTCAGCCGGCAACACGGAGGGTTTCCAGCTGAAACCATTCCTTCTCTCGGCACGGACAAGCCCCCTCTCCCTTCAGGGCGGGGCGCGCAGCCGAGGGCTGGGGAGAGGGCGCTCTCAAACCCAGCGCCCAAATCCCCGGCAAGCACCGTTCGCGAGCAAGCTTGCTCCTACGAAGAGCCTTGCCCTCAGGCACGAAAAAGCCGCCCTAAGGCGGCTTCTTCACTTGCTCCAGCGCTTACGCCTGCGGGCGCATGTGCGGGAACAGGATCACGTCGCGGATCGACGGCGAGTTGGTCAGCAGCATCACCAGGCGGTCGATGCCAATGCCTTCGCCGGCGGTGGGCGGCATGCCGTATTCCAGGGCGTTGATGAAGTCGGCGTCGTAGTGCATCGCCTCGTCGTCGCCGGCGTCCTTCTCCTTGACCTGCAGCATGAAGCGCTCGGCCTGGTCTTCGGCGTCGTTGAGCTCGGAGTAGGCGTTGGCGATCTCGCGGCCGCCGATGAACAGCTCGAAGCGGTCGGTGACGCTCGGGTCCCGGTCGTTGCGGCGGGCCAGCGGGGAGACTTCGAAGGGGTACTGGGTGATGAAGTGCGGCTGTTCCAGCTTGTGCTCCACCAGTTCCTCGAAAATCATCACCTGCAGCTTGCCCAGGCCTTCGTGGCCGAGGACCTTGGCGCCGGCCTTCTTGGCGATCTCGCGGGCCTTGTCGACATCCTGCAGGTCGGCCGCGGTGATGTCCGGGTTGTACTTGAGGATGGCGTCGAACACCGACAGGCGGGCGAACGGCTCGCCGAAGTGGAAGACCTTGTCGCCGTAGGGCACGTCGGTGGTGCCGAGCACCGCCTGGGCCAGCTCGCGGAACAGTTCCTCGGTCAGGTCCATGTTGTCTTCGTAGTCGGCGTAGGCCTGGTAGAACTCGAGCATGGTGAACTCGGGGTTGTGCCGGGTCGAGACGCCTTCGTTGCGGAAGTTGCGGTTGATCTCGAAGACCTTCTCGAAGCCGCCGACCACCAGGCGCTTGAGGTACAGCTCCGGAGCGATGCGCAGGAACATGGCCATGTCCAGCGCGTTGTGGTGGGTGGCGAAGGGCTTGGCCGCGGCGCCGCCGGGGATGGTCTGCAGCATCGGGGTTTCCACTTCGAGGAAACCGCGCTCGGACAGGAAGCGGCGGATGTGGGCGATCACCTGGGAACGCACGCGGAAGGTGTGGCGGGTTTCCTCGTTGACGATCAGGTCGACGTAGCGCTGGCGGTAGCGCTGCTCGGTGTCGGTCAGGCCGTGGTGCTTGTCCGGCAGCGGGCGCAGCGACTTGGTCAGCAGGCGCACGCTGCTCATGTCGACGTACAGGTCGCCCTTGCCGGAGCGGGCCAGGGTGCCTTCGGCGCCGATGATGTCGCCCAGGTCCCAGGTCTTGATCTCGGCCAGGGTCTCTTCGGGCAGGGTCTTGCGGTTGACGTAGACCTGCAGGCGGTCGCTGCTGTCCTGCAGGACGATGAAGGCGCCACGGTTGAGCATGATGCGACCGGCGACCTTGACCGGAATGGCTGCGGCTTCCAGCTCTTCCTTGGTCTTGTCGGCGTACTGCTTCTGCAGGTCCGCGAAATAGGCGTCGCGGCGGAAGTCGTTGGGGAAGGCGATGGCCTTGGCCTCGCGCACGGCGGCAAGCTTTTCCTTGCGCTGGGCGATCAGCTTGTTTTCTTCCTGTTGCAGCTCGTGCTGGTCGAGTTGTTGGTCGCTCATGGTCGTTCTATCTGCCTGGCGTCGATTCATTCAATTAGGGATAACAACTGTAGGAGCGAGCTTGCTCGCGAAGCTCTTCAATGGGTTCGCGAGCAAGCTCGCTCCTACGGGGTGCGGTCTACAGGCCCTGTTTAAGGCTGGCTTCCAGGTATTCGTTGAGGTCGCCGTCGAGCACCTTGTCGCAATCGCTGCGTTCCACGCCGGTACGCAGGTCCTTGATGCGCGACTGGTCGAGCACGTAGGAACGGATCTGGTGGCCCCAGCCGATATCGGACTTGGTGTCTTCCAGCGCCTGCGAGGCGGCGGTGCGCTTCTGCATCTCCTGCTCGTACAACTTGGCCCGCAGCATTTTCATGGCGGTGTCCTTGTTGGCGTGCTGGGAGCGTTCGTTCTGGCACGCCACCACGGTGTTGGTCGGCACGTGGGTGATACGCACCGCGGAGTCGGTGGTGTTCACGTGCTGGCCGCCGGCGCCGGACGAGCGGTAGGTGTCGATGCGCAGGTCCGCCGGGTTGATCTCGATCTCGATGTTGTCGTCGATCTCCGGCGAGACGAACACCGCGGTGAACGAGGTGTGGCGGCGGTTGCCGGAGTCGAACGGGCTCTTGCGCACCAGGCGGTGCACGCCGATCTCGGTGCGCAGCCAGCCGAAGGCGTACTCGCCCTTGATGTGCACGGTGGCGCCCTTGATGCCGGCGACCTCGCCCTCGGACAGCTCGACGATCTCGGCGTCGAAGCCGTTCTTGTCGGCCCAGCGCAGGTACATGCGCAGCAGCATGTTGGCCCAGTCCTGGGCCTCGGTGCCGCCGGAGCCGGCCTGGATGTCCAGGTAGGCGTTGTTCGGGTCCATCTCGCCGCTGAACATGCGGCGGAATTCCAGCTTCTCGAGGATTTCGCGCAGGCGCTGGACTTCCGCTTCGACGTCGCCGACGGCGCCTTCGTCATTCTCCTCGACCGCCATGTCGAGCAGGTCGCGGGAGTCGGCCAGGCCGCCGGTCAGCTCGTCGAGGGTCTCGACGATCTGCGCCAGCATGGCGCGCTCGCGGCCCAGGTTCTGGGCGTATTCGGGCTTGTTCCAGACCGCCGGGTCTTCCAGCTCGCGGTTTACTTCGATCAGACGATCATGTTTCAGATCGTAGTCAAAGATACCCCCGAATGGACTGGGTACGGTCGGAGAGGTCCTTGATGCTGTTGAGGATCGGTTGGATTTCCATGGCGGTCAGCACTCACGGGTAATGGCGTGGAAAAACCCGGAAGTATACCCGAGAAAGCCGCCCGTGGGCGGCTGTGCGTCAGCCGGTTGCGCCGCCGTCCACCCCCACCTGGTTGCGCCCGCCGTGCTTGGCGTTGTAGAGCGCGCGGTCGGCGTGTTCGATCAGCCGCAGGCAGCTTTCGCCCTGCCCCGGGGTGAGCGTCGCCACACCGACGCTGACCGTCAGCACCGCGCCGGCATCCGGCTGCTCGTGGGCGATGCCCAGGGCCTGCACGGTCAGCCGCAGCTTTTCCGCCAGCAGCCGCGCGCCGCCCGGCGAGGTGCCCGGGAGGATGATGGCGAACTCCTCGCCGCCGTAGCGCGCCGGCAGGTCGGAGGAGCGCGCGCAGCTTTCGCGGATGGTCCCGGCGACGCGGCGCAGCGCCTCGTCGCCGGCGACGTGGCCGAAGGTGTCGTTGTAGGCCTTGAAGTGGTCGACGTCGATCAGCAGCAGCGACAGTTGGCTCTGCTCGCGCAGGGCGCGGCGCCATTCCATTTCCAGGTACTCGTCGAAGTGGCGGCGGTTGGACAGCCCGGTGAGGCCGTCGGAGTTCATCAGCCGCTGCAGCACCAGGTTGGTCTCCAGCAGCTTCTGCTGGCTCTCGCGCAGCGCACGGTAGGCCTCGTCGCGCTGCTGCAGGGCGAGGTAGGAGCGCGAGTGGTAGCGCACCCGCGCCACCAGCTCGATGGCGTCGGGCAGCTTGACCAGGTAGTCGTTGGCCCCGGCGGCGAAGGCGGCGCTCTTGACCTGCGGCTCCTCCTTGGTCGACAGGACGATGATCGGGATGTCGCGCGTCTGCGGGTGGCGGCGGTACTGGCGCACCAGCTCCAGGCCGTCGCTGTCGGGCATCACCAGGTCCTGCAGGATCACCGTCGGGCGGATCTGCAGGGCCTGCTCGATGGCCTGGGTGGCGTCGGAGCAGAAGTGGAAGTCGATGCCGCCGTCCTCGGCCAGGGCGCGGCGCACGGCCTCGCCGATCATGGCCTGGTCGTCGACCAGCAGGACCATGACCGCGGTGTCGTCCGGAGTGATCAAGGGGTTCTCGCTATGCTTGGGGTTCATCGTCGTCGTGGCGCCGCTGGCGCTGCCTCCGGAATGTCAGCCGTACAGTTCGCCCAGGCGCCGGGCGATGTCGCCCAGGGCTCGGATCTCGGTGGCGGCGCCGATCGCCGCGGCGGCCTTGGGCATGCCGTACACGGCGCTGCTGGCCTGGTCCTGGGCCAAGGTCAGGAAGCCGCGTTCGCGCATGTGCTTCAGGCCCTGGGCGCCGTCGCGGCCCATGCCGGTGAGCAGCACGCCGGTGGCCTGGCCCACCCAGTTGTCGGCCACGCTGTCGAAGAACACGTCGATCGAGGGCCGGTAGATGTGCCCGCAGGGCTCGGCGGTGTAGGCCAGCTCGCCGTTGCGTTGCAGGCGGATGTGGTCGTTGGTGCCGGCCAGCAGCACGCAGCCGGGCTGCGGCACTTCGCCGTTGCGCGCCAGGCGCACCGGGATGCGCGCCTGGCTGGCCAGCCATTCGGCCATGCCGGCGGCGAACACTTCGTCCACGTGCTGCACCACCACCATGGCCGCGGAAAAGCTCGCCGGCAGCAGGCCCAGCAACTCGGCCAGGGCCGCCGGACCACCGGCCGAGGCGCCCACGGCCACCAGGCGGCGGGCCTTGGCCGGGTTTTCGCACACGGCGACCTCGCTGCGCGGCCGGCTGTTGCCCGGGGCCGACAGCCAGGCCAGGTTCTGCAGCTTGCGCAGCAGCGGGCGGGCCGCCTCCAGGGAGTCGCCGACGCCCAGCGCCGGGGTGTTCACCGCGTCCACCGCGCCGCAGCCCATGGCCTCGAACACCCGCGAGAGGTTCTGCTCCAGGTCCACGGTGACCACGATGATGGCGCAGGGCGAGGCGGCCATGATCCGCCGCGTGGCCTCCACACCGTCCATCACCGGCATCAGCAGGTCCATCAGCACCACGTCGGGGGTCTGCGCGGCGCACATTTCCACCGCCTCGGCGCCGTTGCTGGCGACCCACAGCACGCGGTGCGTAGGTTCGAAGGCCAAGGCCCGGCGCAACGCTTCCACGGCCAGCGGCATGTCGTTGACGATGCCTATCCTCATCTTAGGGTCGGCTCCCGTTTCGGCGCGAGCCGCGTTGCCGCGCAACCCGAAGGGACGGGCCGCATTTTGCGCAGCGCCGCGTTACTCGTCGTTCATTTGGAATAACCAAACCTCTCTCCTCGCGCCTTGCTCTGCGCAAAATGCGGCTCCGTCGCGGCCGCGCCGAAACGGGAGCCGACCCTACGCACCTCCAATTAGATCGACCACCGCATCCAGCAGGGCCTCGTCGTGGAAACTGGCCTTGGCCAGGTAGTAGTCGGCGCCGGCATCGAGCCCGCGGCGGCGGTCCTCCTCGCGGTCCTTGTAGGACACGACCATGACCGGCAGGGCTTGCAGGCGGGCGTCGCGGCGGATCAGCCCGACCAGTTCTATACCGTCCATGCGCGGCATGTCGATATCCGTGATGACCAGGTCGAAGCGCTCCGAACGCAGGGCGTTCCAACCGTCCATGCCATCCACCGCCACCGCCACGTCGTAGCCGCGGCCGGCCAGCAGCTTGCGCTCCAGTTCGCGCACGGTGAGCGAGTCGTCCACCACCAGCACGCGCTTGCGCAGCGCAGCGCCCTGGCGGTTGCCGGCGTCGATGCGTTCCAGGCGGCCGCTGGCCAGCAGCTTGTCCACCGAACGCAGCATGTCCTCGACGTCGAGGATCAGCACCGGCGTGCCGTCGTCCAGCACGGCGCCGGCGGATACGTCCTGGACCTTGCCCAGGCGCGCGTCCAGCGGCATCACCACCAGGGTGCGTTCGCCGATGAAGCGCTCCACCGCCACGCCGTACAGGGTGTCGCGCTCGCGGATCAGCACCAGCGGGATGTCGCCCTCCGGCGCGCGGCCTTCCGGGCGCTGCAGCAACTGGTGCGCGGCCACCAGGCCGACGTGCCGGCCCTCGTGCCAGAACTGCTGGCGGCCCTCGATCTGCACGATCTCTTGCGGCGCCAGGCTGCGCATGCGCTCGATGTGCGCCAGGGGGAAGGCGTAGGCCTCGCCGCCGATTTCCACCACCAGGCTGCGCACCACCGAGAGGGTCAGCGGCACCTCGATGTGGAAGTGGCTGCCCTGCCCCGCCACCTGCTCCATGCGGATGCCGCCGCGCAGCTGGCGCACCATGTGCTGCACGGCGTCCAGGCCGACGCCGCGGCCGGAGACCTCGGTAACCTGCTCGCGCAGGCTGAAGCCGGGCAGGAAGAGGAAGGCCAGCAGTTCCTCCTCGGACAGCCGCGCGACCGTCTCCCCGGTGGACAGGCCACGGCGCACGATGCCTTCGCGCAGGCGCCGCAGGTCGACGCCGGCGCCGTCGTCGCGCAGGTCCAGCACCAGCATGCCGGCGTGGTGCCGCGCCAGCAGGCGGATCAGCCCCTGCTCCGGCTTGCCGGCCCGGCGCCGCGCGTCCGGCGTCTCGATGCCGTGGTCGACGGCGTTGCGCAGCAGGTGCGTCAGCGGCGCCTCGAGTTTTTCCAGGACCTCGCGGTCGACCTGGGTGGACACCCCGTCCACTTCCAGGCGCACCGACTTGCCCAGCTCGCGGCCGAGGTCGCGGACCATCCGCGCCTGGCCGCCGAGCACGTCGGCGAAGGGCCGCATGCGGCAGGCCAGGGCGCTGTCGTAGAGGGTCTGGGCGCGCTGCGAGGTGGTCCAGGCGAATTCGTCCAGCTCGGCCATCTGCTCGCCCAGCAGTTGCTGGCACTCTCCGACCAGACGCCGGGCATCGGCGAGGAAGGCCTGGGCCTGCGGGTCGAGGCTGGCGCCGGCGGCGTCGCGGGCGCCGTCGAGCAGGCGGCTGGCGGTGGCCTGCAGGCGCTTCAGGCGCTGCATCGAGGCCAATTGGGGTTGCAGGCGCTGGGAGTCGACCAGGGCCTTGCTGGAAAGATCGAGCAACTGGTTCAGGCGCTCGGCGGTCACGCGCAGTACCCGGCCCGTACCCTCCTCGCCCTTTTTATCGACTGCGGCAGGCGCCGGCTCCGCGGTTTCGGCTGGCGGCTCGGCTGGCGGCGCTTCGGCGGCGACAGGTGCTGCGGGCTGCGCAGGGCCATCGCCCAGCAACCCCTCCAGGCGCTGCACCAGGCCGGGCACCGACGCACGCGCCGCGGCGGCCTGTTCGGCCTGGACATCGGCGATGTGCAGCAGGATATCGGTGCCGGCCAGCAGCGCATCTATGTGCTCCCCGCCCAGCAGCAGGCGGCCGTCCTGGGCGGCCACCAGGCATTCCTCCATGACGTGGGCGACCTGCACGCCCTCGTCCAGGCCGACGATACGCGCGGCGCCCTTCAGCGAATGCGCGGCGCGCATGCAGGCCTCCAGCTGCGCGGCCTGGCGCGGCTCTCGCTCCAGCGCCAGCAGGCCCTGGCCGAGCGCCTGGGCCTGGGCCTCGGCCTCCAGGCGGAAGAGTTCCAGCAGCGAGGCGTCCTTCATCTGCTCGGGGGTCATGCCAGGCTCCGGGCGGCGGCGGCAAGCAGGGCCTGGTGGTCGAGCAGGCGCACGCTGCGCTCGCGCCACTTCAGCACGTCGTGGGTGAAACGGCTGCCGGCCGCCGTGGCGACGCGCGCCTGGCCCGGCGCCAGCGGGTGGATGCCATCCACCTCGTCCACCGGCGCCAGTACCGGCCCGCTGTCGGTGGCCAGCACCAGCATGCGCGGCAGGCGGCGGCCCTCGTCCTCGCGCGGGGCGGAAGGCGGCAGGCCGAGCAGTTCGGCCAGCGACAGGCAGGCGACCAGCGCGCCGTGCACGTTGGCCACGCCCAGCACGACCGGCGAGCGCTGGTGCGGCAGCGAATGCACCGGGCAGTTCGGCGCCACCTCCGCCAGCGCCAGGGTGCGCAGGGCCAGCCATTCCTCGCCGAGGCGGAACAGCAGGTAGGCGTCGCCCGGCGGCGCCTCGTCCTCGACGCTGGCGGCCTGCTCGCCTTCGGCGCCCAGGGCGTAGCGGTCCAGCAGGCGCACGGCGGCGGCGGCGTGGACCGGGCAGTTGCGGCAGTGGATATGTTCGGCCAGCCGCGGGCAGGACTTGTCGCCGCGGATGCCGATGCGGTTCCAGCAGTCGTCCACCGCCTGTTCGGCGGCCTCCGGGTGCAGGTGGTAGCGCTGCTCAGGCATCGCGCTTCACTCCTCGCGCGGCGCGCTCCTGCAGGCGCCGCGCGCCTTCCCGGTCGCCGCGGGCGGCCAGCAGGGCGGCCAGGTGCAGCAGGCTTTCCTGGTGGTCGGGCTGCAGGTACAGCGCCTTGCGGTAGTAGCCCTGGGCCTGTTCGTTGCGGCCCTCGGCATCGGCCAGCAGGCCGAGCCAGTAATAGGCCTGGGCCGACGGGCCGTGCTGGGCCAGGTAGGCCTCGCAGGCGGCGCGGGCCTGGGCCGTCTGGCCCAGGTTGGCCAGCCGGGCGATTTCCGCCAGGCCCTGTTCGGCACCGCTCGGCGGCGCTACCGCCGGCCTGGCGGGTGGCGGCGGAGGCGCGCGGCGCGGTGCCGGACGCGGCGCCACGGCGGGCGGCGGCGTGGTTTGCATGGTGGAGCGCGGCCTGGCCGCCGGCGCCTCGGGCTGCGCCGCCACGCGCAGGAAGGCGAAGGACTGCGGCACGCCCAGCGCGCGCAGCCCCGGGCGCGACGTCAGGCTGGCCTCGGCCGGGCCGATGAACAGCGCGCCGTCCTCGCGCACCAGGCGCAGCAGCACCTGCACGGCGCGTTCCTGGGTGTCGCGGTCGAAATAGATCAGCAGGTTGCGGCAGAACAGGAAGTCGTAGGGCGCCTCCTCGGCCAGCAGGCCGGGCGCCAGCAGGTTGCCGCGGCGCAGGCGCACGCGGCGGCGCACCCGTTCGTCGAGGCGGTAGTCGGGACCCTCGGCGTGGAAGTAGCGGTCGCGGAAACCCAGTTCGCTGCCGCGGAACGAGTTGCGCCCGTACACGCCATGGGCCGCGCGCTCCAGCGAGGCCGGGCTGACGTCCAGGGCGTCGATCTGGAAGGCCGCTTCCGGCAGCCCCGCATCGAGCAGGGCCATGGCGATGGAGTACGGCTCCTCGCCGGTGGAACAGGGCAGGCTGAGCAGGCGCAGGGGTCGCGCGCCGGCCAGTTCCAGTTGCCGGCGCAGGGCCAGGCGGCCGAGGGCGGCGAAGGATTCGGGGTAGCGGAAGAACCAGGTCTCCGGGACTATCACCGCCTCGATCAGCGCCTGCTGTTCCTCGGCGGAGCCCTGCAGGCGCTGCCAGTAGGCCTCCAGGTCGCCGCCGCTGCTGCGGTTGGCGCACTGGCGCACGGCGCGGGCGATGACCGCCTCGCCCACCGACTCCGCGTCCAGGCCGATGCGCGCCTTGAGCAACTGGCTGAAACGCTCGTCCCTCATGGCCGCTCACCCTGGGCCAGGAGCAGTTCGCGCACGTGTTCGGGCAGCAGTTCGTCCACCTGCACGCGCTGCAGCAGGCCCTCGGCATCTTCCAGCACCGGCCCCAGGTAGCGCGCCTCGCCCGGCTCCAGGCCGTAGTCGCGGAAGGCCGCCGGGTCGCGGCGCAGGGTCTGGCTGGCCTGTTCCAGGATCAGCCCCAGGCGCCGCTGCGGGCCGCTGCCGGCGAAGCGGTAGTCCACCAGCACCAGGCGCGTGCTGGTGTGCCGCGGCGCCGGGCGGTCGCAGGCGATCTGGCTGAGGTCGAGCACCGGCAGCAGTTCGCCGCGGTGGACGAACAGCCCGGCCACCCAGGCCGGCGCCTCGGGCACCTGCTTGAAGCGCCGCAGCGGCAGGACCTCGACGATCTCGTGCACGTCCAGCGCGTAGCGGTCGGCGCCCAGGCGGAACTGCAGGTACAGCCGCCCGCCGGCCTCAGACCTTGAAGCGCGAGACGCCATTGCGCAGTCCATTGGCCACCAGGTTCAGCTCGTCGATGGCGAAACCGGCCTGGCGCAGCGACTCCACGGTCTGCCCGGTGGCCTCGCCCAGTTGCACCAGGGCCTGGTTGATCTGCTCGGCGCCGGTGGCCTGCGCCTGCATGCCTTCGTTGGCCATCTGCACCCGCGGCGCCAGGGCCTGCACCTGGTGGATGATCTGCGACAGCTGTTCGCCGACCTGGCCGACCTCGGCGATGCCGCGGCGCACTTCCTCGGAGAACTTGTCCATGCCCATCACCCCGGCGGACACCGCCGACTGGATCTCGCGGACCATCTGCTCGATGTCGTAGGTGGCCACCGCGGTCTGGTCGGCCAGGCGACGCACCTCGGTGGCCACCACGGCGAAGCCGCGGCCGTACTCGCCGGCCTTCTCCGCCTCGATGGCGGCGTTGAGCGAGAGCAGGTTGGTCTGGTCGGCGACCTTGACGATGGTGGTGACCACCTGGTTGATGTTGCCGGCGCGCTCGTTGAGGATCGCAAGCTTCGCGTTGACCAGCTCGGCGGCGCCCATCACCTGGTGCATGGTCTCTTCCATGCGGGCCAGGCCCAGCTGGCCGGAGCCGGCCAGGGTGGAAGTCTGTTCGGCGGCGCTGGACACCTCGGTCATGGTGCGCACCAGGTCGCGCGAGGTGGCGGCGATCTCCCGCGAGGTGGCGCCGATCTCGGTGGTGGTGGCGGCGGTCTCGGTGGCGGTGGCCTGCTGCTGCTTGGAAGTGGCGGCGATCTCGGTGACCGAGGTGGTGACCTGGATCGCCGAGCGCTGCGCCTGCGCCACCAGGGCCTTGAGCTCCTCGGCCATGCCGTTGAAGCCGCTCTCGATCACCCCGAACTCGTCGTTGCGCTCCAGCGCCAGCCGCGCGGTGAGGTCGCCGCCGCTCATGGTCTGGAGGGTCTTCACCACCTTCTCCACCGGGCCGGTGATGGCGCGCATCAGCAGCAGGCCGAGGACGCCGGCGGCGACGATGGCCAGCAGCAGCGAGACCAGCATGGCGGCCTCGGCCAGCTCCACCTGGTGGACGATGGCGATGACCGCCGCATCGGCGATCTGCCGGTTCAGCGCGATCAGCTCGTTGAGCGTCTGCCGGCCCTTCTCCCAGGCCGGCAGCAGATCGTGCAGCAGCGACTGGCGGGCGGCCTGGTGGTCCTTGTCGTAGAGGTCGAGCAGTTGCTCCAGTTGCGCCTGGAAGTCCAGCGCCTGCTGCTTGTAGCGGGCCAGCAGCTCACGGTCGGCCGACGCGTGCACGGTGGCCTCGTAGGTGGCGATGCGCTGCAGCAGGGTCTCGTGCAGTTCGCGGAAGCCCTGGCGGCCGGCGGCGTCCAGCGGCTTGCCGTCGCCCAGGCCGACCAGGGCCTGGGTGCGCAGCATGGTGTCGGTCCAGGTGCTACGCACCGTGGTCAGCGCATAGGTGCCCGGCATGGCGTCGGTACTGACGCTGCGCGAGTCGCGCTCGACGGCGAGCAGGGCGATGTAGGAAACCACCACCATCAGCGACATGATCGCGATCACGACCGCGAAGCTGGCCAGGATACGTCGGCGGAGCGTCCAATTCTTCACAGTATTCCCCTGGTGATGATCGGCTGTCTGACAGATAAAACCTGCAGACGAAGGCAGATTGGCGTCAGCCTTCTTTTCAGTTCTAGCGGAAAATGCCGCATATATTATCCGCACCGGCGAATTTTCGGCGCCATTATTCCGAAGGACTACTACCCGACCATCCCCTCCCTCATCAGGCCGCGCGCAGGGGAATGAAGGCGCAGTCGTCGCTCAGCAGGGCGGCGATCATCGCCCCGGTTTCCTCCAGTTGGCGGGCCAGGTCATCGCTGGAGACATGCAGTTGCCAGTCCGCCGCGGAACTGGCCGGCGTCTGCGCGCGCACCGCGTCCAGGGCAGCCAGGAAGGCCTTGCGCTGCGGCAGGTAGGCGGTGAAGCCGTCGCCCTTGAGCGCCGAGACGCTGATGCCCAGGCGCTCGCAGATGGCCGCCTTGGCGGCGATCTCCTCGCGGTCGGCCTGGCGCGAGCACTCGACCAGCGCCGCCAGTTCGGTGTCCACCAGGCGTCCGCCGACGATCAGCTCCGGGCCCTCGTCCCAGACCTGCGGCGGGCAGTCCTTGGCCTCCGCCCGCAACGGGATGTGCGGGTTGATCTCCATGGGGTAGATGCGGCACACCAGCGGCCGCCGCTCGTAGATGCCGCAGCGCATGTCGCTGCCCAGGTGGCGGCAGGCGCCCTGGTTGAAGGCGGCGAAGGTGATCGCCAGGTGCGCCTGGGTGCTGCCACAGCGGACCGGCAGCGAGCGGCGCAGCACGTGTTCGCGCTGCCCCTCCGGCAGCCCGGCGCCGTCGTCCAGCACCGCTTCCAGCAGGACGATCAGGCTGCCGCCGTCGGCCACCCAGTCGCGGGATTCGTCGAGGGTCAGGGGTACGTGGTGGTCATGGCAGCACTTGCCGCAACCGTTGCAGGAAAAGCGCATGGGATTCGCTCCGTGGCCAGGGGATGACGGAAAACCGGCGTTTTCCGTGCCATGGCCGATGCGGAGCAGATTGTGTGCCAGGTGTTACATCCAGGTGCGGGCTTAGCCCGGGTAGGCGAACACCAGCGCCTTGAGCGCCGCATCCTCATCGACGTCGGCGAACTCCGGCGGGTTGTCCAGGCGCTCGACGAAGGCCAGTTCCGGCGCCTCGGCGGCCATGCCCTGGATGAGGAAGGCCGGGCTCACGGACGGATCGTTGACGCAGGCCAACACCCGGCCGCCGGGCGCCAGCAGCTCGGGCAGGCGGCGCAGGATGCGCGGGTAGTCCTTGCCGAGGGCGAAGCTGCCCTTCTGGAACGACGGCGGGTCGATGATCACCAGGTCGTAGGGCCCGGACTTCTTCACCTTGCCCCAGGACTTGAACAGCTCGTGGCCGAGGAACTCCACCCGCGACAGGTCGTGGCCATTCAGCCGGTGGTTGTCGCGCCCGCGGCTCAGGGCGGCGCGCGCCATGTCCAGGTTGACCACGTGCTCGGCGCCGCCGGCGATGGCCGCCACCGAGAAGCCGCAGGTATAGGCGAACAGGTTGAGCACCCGCTGCCCGGCGGCCCGGGCCTGCACCCACTGGCGGCCCAGGCGCATGTCGAGGAACAGGCCGTTGTTCTGCTTGCGCCCCAGGTCCAGCAGGTAGCGCAGGCCGTTCTCGCTGACCACGCGCTCCTCCGGCACCTCGCCGAACAGGGCCTGCATGGCGCTGTCCGGGCGGTAGCGGTGCTGCAGCAGCAGTGCCTCGGCGCCACTGGCGCGCCATTGCGGCGACTCGCAAAGGCCCAGCAGCAGGCGCCCCAGCGCCGCCAGTTCATCTTCGCCCGGCTCGCGGAACAGCGACACCAGCAGCACGCCCTGCAGCCAGTCCGCGGTCACATGCTCCAGCCCCGGCCAGCGCCGGCCGCGGCCGTGGAACAGGCGGCGAACCTCGGCGGGCGGCGCCTCCAGGGCGGCCAGCAGCTGTTGCAGGAGTACGTCGAGGGCTTGTGCGTTCATGGCGTCGGGGCTGGGAAAAGGGGCGGCCATTCTGGACAGGATCGGCGCAAAAGAGAACCGCCGGGGGTGCATTGGCGATAGTGTTCCCCTTGTAGCTGTATCTCACAGAAACGCCCGGCAATCGCGGACGGAGTCTCCTACGCAGCGCTAACCGTCGCGCCCCATGTAGGAGCGCGCCCTGCGCGCGATTCGCCGGCAGGGCACCGTCGTAGAAGCAACCGTCTTGCAGGCCGCGCCGAAGCGCTCTTCGTAGGATGGGTTGAGCTTGCGAAACCCATGCGGTCACGGAGATGGGTATCGCTTCGCTCAACACCATCCTACGAAAGCAACATCGGCGTAGGGGGTATAACCGTTCACGGTTATACGCCGCCGTCGTGCCACCGGGACGTCCGGCGTGGCGGGTGAATCCAATCGCGGACGGAGTCCGCTCCTACGCCCGTGCTTCCCTGCCACAGTAGGAGCGGCGGTCTTGCAGGCCGCACCGAAGCGCTCTTCGTAGGATGGGTTGAACTTGCGAAACCCATGCGGTGGCGGTGATGGGTATCGCTTCGCTCAACACCATCCTACGACGGTGTCTCTCCTGCACCTTGTAGCGGATTTATCCGCGATTGCGCCGGCAGGGCCGGCGCTCGTCACGCAAACGCTTTATCACCAGCAAGCGCCTACAAGCGTCCCACCCCGGGTAGAATGAACGCCTGAAAGATTCTTCCCAGGGGTTACCGGTGGCAGCACAACACGGCTTCGTCCTCACCCGGCACTGGCGCGACACGCCCGCCGGCACCGAGGTGGAGTTCTGGCTGGCCACCGGCGCCGGCCCGCGCCGGGTGCGCCTGCCGCCGCAGACTTCGGTGGCCTTCCTGCCCGCCGCCCAGCGCGAGGCGGCGCAGCGCCTGCTGCAGGGCGAGACCGGCGTGGAGCTGCGGCCGCTGCAGCTGCGCGACTTCGAGCAACGCCCGGTGCTGGGCCTGTACTGCCGCCAGCACCGCCAGCTGATGGACCTGGACAAGCGCCTGCGCGCGGCCGGCATCGAGGTGCTGGAGGCCGACATCCGTCCGCCGGAGCGCTACCTGATGGAGCGCTTCATCACCGCCCCGGTGAGCTTCGATGGCGAGGCCGATGCCGAGGGCGTGCTGTGCGAAGCCGTGCTCAAGCCGGCGCCGGACTACCGGCCGCAGCTGAAGCTGGTGTCCCTGGACATCGAGACCGACATCCACGGCAACCTCTATTCCATCGCCCTGGAAGGCTGCGGCCAGCGCCAGGTGTACATGCTCGGCCCGGCCAACGGCGACGCCAGCTGGCTGGACTTCGACCTGGCCTACCGCGACAGCCGCGGCGAACTGCTGGAAAGCCTCAACCAGTGGCTGGCCGAGCACGACCCCGACGCCATCATCGGCTGGAACCTGGTGCAGTTCGACCTGCGCGTGCTGCGCGAGCACGCCCAGCGCCTGAAGGTCCCCCTGCGCCTGGGCCGCGATGGTGACGAGATGCACTGGCGCCAGCACGGCAGCGGCAACAACCACTACTTCGCCGCGGCCGCCGGGCGGCTGATCATCGACGGCATCGAGGCGCTGCGCTCGGCCACCTGGAGCTTCCCCTCCTTCAGCCTGGAAAGCGTGGCGCAGACGCTGCTGGGCGAAGGCAAGGCGATCGACAACCCCTACGACCGCATGGCCGAGATCGACCGCAAGTTCGCCGAGGACAAGCCGGCCCTTGCCCACTACAACCTCAAGGACTGCGAGCTGGTCACGCGCATCTTCGCCAGGACCGAGTTGCTGCACTTCCTGCTCGAACGCGCCAGCGTCACCGGCCTGCCCGCCGACCGCAGCGGCGGCTCGGTGGCGGCCTTCACCCACCTGTACCTGCCGGCCATGCACCGCCTCGGCTTCGTCGCCCCCAACCTCGGCGGCAAGCCGCCGGAGGCCAGCCCCGGCGGCTTCGTCATGGACTCGCGCCCGGGGCTGTACGAATCGGTGCTGGTGCTGGACTACAAGAGCCTGTACCCGTCGATCATCCGCAGCTTCCTGATCGACCCGGTGGGCCTGGTGGAAGGCCTGCGCCAGCCGGACGACGAACACTCGGTGGAAGGCTTCCGCGGCGCCCGCTTCTCGCGCAGCCGGCACTGCCTGCCGGCCATCGTCGAGCGCGTGTGGCAGGGCCGCGAGGCGGCCAAGCGCGAGGGCAACAAGCCGCTGTCCCAGGCGCTGAAGATCATCATGAACGCCTTCTACGGCGTGCTCGGCTCCAGCGGCTGCCGCTTCTTCGACCCGCGCCTGGCGTCGTCCATCACCATGCGCGGGCACCAGATCATGCGCCGCACCCGCGAGCTGATCGAAGCGCAGGGCCACCAGGTGATCTACGGCGACACCGACTCCACCTTCGTCTGGCTCGGCGGCGCCCACGCCGAGGCGGACGCCGAGCGCATCGGCCGCGCCCTGGTGCAACGCATCAACCAATGGTGGAAGGAACACCTGCGCGAAACCTACGGCCTGGAAAGCGCCTTGGAGCTGCAGTACGAAACCCACTACCAGCGCTTCCTGATGCCCACGGTGCGCGGCGCCGAGGAAGGCAGCAAGAAGCGCTACGCCGGCCTGGTGCGGCGCGCCGACGGCAGCGAGGAAATGGTCTTCAAGGGCCTGGAAACGGTGCGCACCGACTGGTCGCCGCTGGCCCAGCGCTTCCAGCAGGAGCTGTACGAACGCATCTTCCGCCGCCAGCCCTACCAGGACTACGTGCGCGACTACGTGCGCCGCACCCTGGCCGGCGAACTGGACGACCTGCTGGTCTACCGCAAGCGCCTGCGCCGGCGCCTGGACGACTACGAACGCAACGTCCCGCCCCACGTGCGCGCAGCCCGTGCCGCCGACGACTACAACCAGAGCCAGGGCCGCCCGCGGCAGTATCAGCACGGCGGCTGGATCAGCTACCTGATCACCACCGCCGGCCCCGAACCCCTGGAAAACCGCCGCGCGGCCATCGACTACGAACACTACCTGACGCGCCAGCTGCAACCGGTGGCCGACGCCATCCTGCCCTTCGTCGGCGACGACTTCGCACGGCTGGTCGATCGGCAGATGGAGTTGTTCTGAACACGCCCACCCACGGGAGGAGTTCCGTCGTAGGATGGTGTTGAGCGAAGCGATACCCATCACCGCCACCGCATGGGTATCGCAACCCATCCTACGAAGAGCACCCCAGCGCGGCCTGCAAGACAGTTACGCCTACGGTTCAGAAAAGCACGGGCGTAGGAGCGGACTCCGTCCGCGATTGGATTCGCCGACCACGCCGGACGCCCCGGTGGCACGGCCGGGTGAGCGCGCCCTGCGCGCGATTCGCGGAAGGAGCCCGCTCATACAGGCTGACGCCGAACTTCCCGCACGCACCGGACAGCCCACTCTCCCTTCTGGGAGAGGGGCGGAGTCAACCTGGCACACGGCTGCCGCCGGTAAATACCATTCGCGAGCAAGCTCGCTCCTACGAAACCTCGCTCAGGAATAGCAACGAACCGCCGGTAACCAGAGTCCATAAGCAGTGACTTCGCACGACTGTTCGGCCGACAGATGAAGTTGCCCCAAGATCACTGAAAAGAAAGGCCCCTCGACTCACATCGAGGGGCCTTTCTCAACACAGAGCGATCAGTTGCCGGCAGCAAGCACCAGTTCCAGCCCGTGGCGCTGCTCGAACACCGCGCCAGATCCTGCTGGGCTCGGTACGCCGAAGGCAGCCATGTTATCTATCAGGAGTTGTGTCTTGCCCTCCAAGGCAGCCAGAGACCGACTGGAGTCGGGTAATGCACTACGAGACGCAGGAGCCTCCGCTGAACCTGAAACTCCCCTGCCCAATGGCAAGCTCATCGGTTCAACGGCGGGAGCACCTCCATCTCCACGCCACCAATCATCGAATGGAGCATCGATTCGCTCCTGATCCGGCGCGTCTCTTTCCAGCAACGAATAAATATCCTCCCTCCCCCAGACCGTACCGTCCGCAAAATGAATCCCCCCCGAAGCGCTCCAGGCCTCGTCTGTATCCTGGAGGTAATTCTCCAACTCGATTCGGTTTCCAGTCCCTTCCTGGGTCAGGTACAAGGTGTCGCCATTGCTGGTCACTCGAATATCGGAAGGATCTATACCCGCACCGAACTCTATCGTCTCTCTGCAGTTGTAATCCCAGTTGCTGACAAGACGATCCCATCCCCAATCCTGATCGAAACGATACGTATTTTCACCAGCCCCACCGGCCAAGAGGTCCTTGCCATATCCACCGATCAGGGTGTCATCTCCCTCTCCGCCGTATAGAGCATCATTTCCTTCTCCACCGTCGATGAAATCGTCACCACCCTTGCCGTCGAATATATCGCTGCCCGAACCACCAATCAGGGTGTCATTGTATTGATCATGGCCTTCAGGGGATTGCCGGATCCTTTCCATAATCTGCTCGATTCCCCAGCGAGTTCCATCGGCAAAAAGAATTTCAGAAAGCTTGCCTGTACCCTCGAAGTAGCTCCCTAAAGTAATGGAGTCCCCATCGCTGCTCGACTGAATAATCAGGTTACCGCCATGCCGGATCAACTGAATATCATCGCTGGAAATCCCTTGCCCAAACTCGATCCGGTCCTGCGCGGCCAGAATCAGCCCCTGACCTTCGTCATATTCCTGGTACAGCCAAATAATGTCTTGCCCCCAATTCTTATCAAAAATATAAGTATTGCTTCCAAGCCCTCCACTCATGAGATCATTACCGGCACCACCGACGATGGTGTCATCTCCGGAACCGCCGAAAATCTCATCATTCGCTCCCATGCCCATGAGCAGATCGTTGCCAGCCCCTCCATCAAGGGCGTCGTAGCCCTCCCCACCAACCAGGGTGTCGTTCCCTTCCGTGCCATAGACGGGCTTCAGCTCATTAGCCTGGGCCAGCATAAGGATTTCATTACGCGACCAGCCGGTACCATCGGCAAAGCGTACTTCGTATCCAGCCTCGTCAGACTCATTATCAGAGAAGAAATAGCCTCTTATACGAATACTATTAGTGCCGTCACTCAACGAAAGTAACAAATCGCTCCCATCGCGTCGTACAACTACCTGCCCTGCCGAAATTCCCTCGGAAAACTCGATGATATCGAATTCATTGGAGTTCCAGCTTTCTATGGTGTCATTTCCCCATCCAGGATCGAAGCGGTATATGTCACTGCCATTCCCACCCTCCAGAAGATCATCGCCACTCCCGCCAACCAGCAGATCATCCCCATCGCCAGCGAAAAGCGTATCGTTGCCGGCTCCGCCAGTAAGCGTATCGGCTGACGAATATCCTTGAAGCGAATCGTTCCCCTCGCCACCTTGCAGGGTCAGGTGCTTTATCTGCTCAATGTCCCAGACTGTGCCATCGGGAAAACGAATCTCGCCCAGCCCCGAAGAGCCTGGCGCATCGCCCCCAAAAAAGCCATTAATAGTTATTTTATCCGGACCACCCACTATTCGTAGAATCAAATTATCATTAGAGCGCTCCAAGACTATATCGTCAGCGGTGATTTCACCGACAAACTCGATAGCATCACGGGTCCGGATATTCTGATCAGGATCATAGTTATGGATCGTGTCGTTCCCCCATCCACGCTCGAAACGATAGACATCCCGCCCATCTCCACCGCTGAGCAGGTCGTTACCAGCCCCGCCAATCAAGGTATCATCGCCATCCGCACCATATAGGGTATCGGCACCCTGGCCACCGTTAATTTGATCGGCCCCGGAATAGCCCTGCAACCGATCGTTTCCTGACGTTCCACATAGAGCCAGGGACTTGACCGTCTCAATATCCAGAACGACACCATCGGAAAAACGTATCTCATCCAGTCGACCGCGGCCATAACCATCATTGGCAAAATAGTCGATTACCGTAACTTCATCGGAGGCGTTCTTGAGGGAGATAACAAGATGATCACCATTGCGATAGATATATACATCATCAAAACTTATGCCATCATAAAACTCTATCGCATCACGCGCATTAACGCCCTGATAATTAAAATTATATACTGTATCTCGTCCCCAATCACGGCCAAACCGATAGACATCATTGCCACCACCGCCATTGAGGGTGTCGTTGCCAGCACCGCCAACCAATGTATCATCACCTCCTCCCCCCCAAGATAGTCATCGCCCCCGCCCCCTTGCAGAAGGTCATTAGTGCTATAACCAATAATAGTGTCGTTGCCCTCTCCATTCTGCAGCAATAAAGCCTTGATGAGATCGACATCCCAGATAGTGCCATCGGCGAAACGAATCTCCTCCAAGCAATATTCATTACTGCCATCGTTAAGCAGATAGTTATCGATGGTGATTCGGTCGTCGCTCCCCCTCAAGCTCAGAACTAAATTGGAGTCCTTTCGACTAATCTGGATGTCGTGGGCAAGGATATCCGGACCGAACTCGATGGCGTCGATTTTATCGGAACTTCTATCGTAATTAAAAACTGTGTCCTGACCCCAGCCCCGCTCGAAGCGGTATACATCGCTGCCCTCGCCACCGTTGAGATAGTCATTGCCGACACCCCCGATCAGGGTGTCGTTACCAACACCGCCATCAAGCCAGTCATTCCCGGCACCCCCAATCAGCATGTCATTTCCAACGCCTCCATAGAGACTGTCGTCGCCGACACCTCCACTCAGTGTGTCATTTCCAGCGCCGCCAAAGAGACGGTCATTACCAACACCGCCATCAAGCCAGTCATTCCCCGCACCGGCATCAAGCTGATCATTCCCACCACCACCGCTCAGGCGATCATCGCTGGCGTAGCCAATGAGGGTGTCATTACCCTCGCCCCCTTGCAGCAACATCGCCTTGACCCGCTCGACGTCCCAGATGGTGCCGTCGGCGAAGCGGATTTCTTCCAGGCGATACAAGTCGTTACCGTCATTGAAGAGGTAACTGCTGAGTGTGATCCGATCATCGCCACCCTTCAGGCTCAGTATCAAGTCGGAGCCCCGGCGACTCAGTTGGACATCATCGGCAGAAATGTCCGAGCCGAATTCGATGGCATCCGTCTTGCCGGTACTTCGGTCGTAGTTGTCGATACGGTCCTGGCCCCAGCCCCGTTCGAAACGGTATACATCACTACCGTCTCCACCATGGAGGTAGTCATTACCAGCCCCTCCCACCAAGGTGTCGTTGCCAGCATCGCCGTACAGGCTGTCGTTACCGATACCGCCCTCGAGCCAGTCATTGCCAGCCTCGGCAGAGAGCCGATCATTACCGGTGCCGCCGCTCAGGTGATCATCGCTGGCGTAGCCGGTGAGGGTGTCATTGCCCTCGCCTCCTTGCAGCAACATTGCCTTGACCCGCTCGACGTCCCAGATGGTGCCGTCGGCGAAGCGGATTTCTTCCAGGCGATATGAGTTATTACCGTCGTTGGTGAGGTAATTAGTGAGAGTGATCCGATCATCGCCACCCTTCAGGCTCAGGATCAGGTCGGAGTCCCGGCGCCTCACCAGGATGTCGTCAGTCGAGATGTCATTGCCAAATTCGATGGCATCAACTTTGTCGGTGCTTCTGTCGTAGTTATCGATCCGATCCTGACCCCAGCCCCGTTCGAAACGGTACACATCACTGCCGTCCCCACCATGGAGGTAGTCATTGCCAGCACCTCCCACCAAGGTGTCGTTGCCGGCATCGCCATACAGGGTGTCGTTACCGATACCGCCGTCGAGCCAATCATTGCCGGCCCCAGCAGTGAGCCGGTCATTACCGGTGCCGCCACTCAGGCGATCATCGCTAGCGTAGCCAATGAGGGTGTCATTACCCTCGCCCCCTTGTAGCAACATCGCCTTGACCCGCTCGACGTCCCAGATGGTGCCGTCGGCGAAGCGGATTTCCTCCAGGCGATACAAGTTGTTGCCATCGTTGGAGAGGTAACTGCTGAGTGTGATCCGATCATCGCTGCCCTTCAGGCTCAGGATCAGGTCGGTACCCCAGCGGCCGACGAGAATGTCGTCAGTCGTGATGTCACTGCCGAACTCGATGGCATCGACTTTGTCGGTGCCTCTGTCGTAGTTGTCGATGCGGTCCTGACCCCAGCCCCGTTCGAAACGGTACACATCACTGCCGTGCCCACCATGGAGGTAGTCATTACCACCCCCCCCCACCAAGGTGTCGTTGCCAGCATCGCCGTACAGGGTGTCGTTACCGATACCGCCCTCAAGCCAGTCATTGCCGGCCCCGGCAGAGAGCCGATCATTACCGGTGCCGCCGCTCAGGTGATCATCGCTGGCGTAGCCGGTGAGGCTGTCATTGCCCTCGCCTCCTTGCAGCAACATCGCCTTGACCCGCTCGACGTCCCAGATGGTGCCGTCGGCGAAGCGGATTTCTTCCAGGCGATATGAGTTATTACCGTCGTTGGTGAGGTAATTAGTGAGAGTGATCCGATCATCGCCACCCTTCAGGCTCAGGATCAGGTCGGAGCCCCAGCGGCCGACGAGAATGTCGTCAGTCGTGATGTCACTGCCGAACTCGATGGCATCGACTTTGTCGGTGCCTCTGTCGTAGTTGTCGATCCGATCCTGACCCCAGCCCCGTTCGAAACGGTATACATCGCTGCCGTCTCCACCATGGAGGTAGTCGTTGCCGGCGCCACCGAGCAGGACGTCATTTCCAGCACCTCCATAGAGGGTGTCATTGCCAGTTCCACCACTGAGTAAGTCTTCACCAGCATTGCCATGCAAAGCATCATTACCCGCCAGTCCGAAAATAAAATCTCGTCCAGCCGAGCCATTGAGCCCTTGATTGCTAAAGTCGCCGACCAACAAAGCCAGACCGGATTTCCTGATCTGTTCAATGTCGTCCGCAGTCAAGCCTTGAGCCAGGCGCTCACTCAATGGCAGTAGAACCGCCAACCCTTTGTTCGCGGCCGGCTGGCGCATGAATTCCAGAAGGTCAGTAAATCCCTTGATACGTGAAGCATCGAATACCTGCTGGAACAGATTGGCGACTCCCGTGAAATCCAGACCAACACCATTCGCATCAAGGCTGATGCCGATCGCTTCCACATAGGGACGCAAGCGCGTCTGCAGAAGCAGGCCGTTATAAACGGACTCTCTCAGTGCCTCGTAGGCCGAATTGAGCAAACCGATCTGCTCACCAAAAAGATTGAAGCTCTGCTCGGTCAACAAAATCGAACCGCCAGCCTGAGCCGACCCAGCCGTAGAGTTGGTAGTCCCCGCCCCGAGGTTCAGCGTGAATCGACCTGGTCTCTTCTCATCAAGAGAGAAATTGAAGAAATTCTGTGCATTGAAAATCTCCAGCAGTCGAATCTTCTCCAACAGCGCCCGCTTGTCCAATTCAGCCTGAGTCGGAGCGGTACCATTTCTTTCCCACGACCACTCGAAGTCGACTTGAACCTGACCATTGCTCAAGCCCTTTATGCGCTGTTGGAAATCACTATAGTCAGCCGTTTTTCCCCACTCGCCGAGGAGTCGGTCCAACAGCGCCATTTGCTGCTCGCGAGTCGAAGCCTGAGCGTATTCGTTCAATAGGCTCTTCAGCCCCTCATTGAGCATGCTCGACTCACGCAAATCACGTACCGCGCCAGAGCCCTGCATGTCCGGCAGCCCCTTGGCTACTTCATCCAGTTGTATCTGGTCGGTGAATTCACGATCGAAGGGATTGGAGGCCAGGTCCAAGTTCCCAACCAGGCTCTGGTTGCCATTGACTTCTCCAGTGCTGCCGTCATCGCGAATGAAGCTGCCAATGGCGCTGATGATGTTGTCATTGCTGTTCTGGCTGGACTTGCTCGAATCCAGATTGATGGCAACGATATTATGCTCGGCCAGGCTCTTAAGCTCATTGGCCTGAGCAATACCGTCCTGATTCAGATCCTGCCAGATACGCAGGTTATCGAACTGCTCGTCCTTGGCGTCGAAGACACCATCGTTGTTGGAGTCCAGATCACGCAATGCATCGAACCCATCGGTTGCTTTCTTTCCATCGCTCTTGATGAAATCGACACCAAACAACTCGCCGCCATTATCAATCTGACCGTTGCCATTGCGGTCCCAGACGAGGAATCCATCATCTTTATTAACCCATCCAGTACCTGTTTTTATACCATCATTGTCAAAATCGAACTTAACCCCAGAACTCAAACCTACCGTTTCCAGGCCATCTCCATCAAGATCTAACGCAAGTGGATCTATACGAAACTCAAGATTAGTCGCAGAAACAAACCCGGTATATGCCATTGGTGCGATTGAACATAAAGCCCCTGTATCATAATAGGAAATTAAATCACGAATTATTTCTCCGCCTTCAGGATCGGCTTGCCCCTCAGGGCTCTCCAACCACTTTCTCCACTCACCAATCTTGTCCTTTATGGGATACCATAAATTATCCTTAATCGGCAAAGGCGAAAGTTTTTCCGGAAAATTATCAGGTTCTGTTCTAGGATCATTCTGAGGATCAGTGACCAAGTCTCCCTTTTTCAGCCTCTCTAGAATCTCATCCCCAATATCCCCTGCACTATCCCATGACCTACTGCCAACTTCTCTACCTATATTATTATTATGAAGATCTCCATTCATGTCTCGGCCCCCTCTCGGAGACTCAAAATTCCTTCTATTATTTAGCTCAACATAGTCCCCTCCAGCCTTGGCAATTTCGGAGCCGAACAGCCATGTCCATAATGCACTCGTATACGCATGTCTGAACGCATCAAACTGGGGATCTGAATTCTTAAAATCGCTCCTACCTGTGCGACTTTCATACATGTCTCGTGCTTTCTTCTCCCACCAAACCCTACTACCTGGCCAGCTACTCATACTCACCTCACAAACAAATATCTATTAATCACCATAACATCCATCTCCTAGCAAGCCAGGAGAAAGAACCCTCACTCTCGTTACAAAATTATTAGATATAAAAATCGCATACCAAACTCCATCTTCAGCTGGAAAGTCATTTGGATCCAAGTTTTCAACTACGGGCACCCCCTCTTTATTTATAACAAGAGACAAATCATATGAGTCATACAAACAAACTGTATCCTCATCCCCTTGCAGCATTTCTCTAGGGTTACCGTAGGCTTCATCTCGCCCCCCACCAAAAACCGCCTCATAACTTTCTATTAGATTTTTTCTCCGAACTTCGCCCCCCCAAAAGACTCCTCCTACAATCAGAAGCAGAAAAAAAGGCAGCCATATTACTGCTATCGCTCCCCACCTCCATCTAGTCATACGCCGCCATTTCCATAAAAGAAATAAGTTCATAGAAACTAGAAACAGAGGATAAATAAATAAAATATTCAGAAGCATGTTAACAGCCCAATAACATTGATAATAAAAACTCTCGCCACCGTCTATCTCTCCCCCAAACTCTCACTCACATACTGTTTAAGCGGACTCAGGAAATACTCGATCACCTTCCGCTTATCCGTCTTGACTTCCGCACTGACAGCCATTCCCGGCGTCAGCGGAATATCCCGCGCACCGACGCGGATATGGTTTTGCTTCAACCGGATACGCATGCTGTAGAGCAGCCCGCGCTTTTCATCCTCGATAGCGTCGTCGGAGATGCTGATGACTTCGCCCGGCACCACGCCGTATTTGGTGAAGGTGAAGGTCTCGACCTTGATTTCCACTTCCTGCCCGGGCCAGACGAAACCGATGTCCTTGTTTTCCAGCATGGCTTCCACTTCCACGGGCTGGTCCTTGGGCACGATGGCCATCAGGGGCTGGGCCGCGGTGACCACGCCGCCGCGGGTGTGGATGGCCAGTTGCTGGACGGTGCCGTCCACGGGGGCGGTGAGGCGGGTCAGTTGGTCGCGCTGCTGCGCCTTGCGCAGTTCCTGGGCCAGGGCGGCGGCCTTCTGTTCGGATTGCTGCTGCAGGTCGAGCATGGCCCGGCGGGTCTGGGCGATCACGCCTTCGCGGCGTTGTTCGGCTTCGCGCCTGGAGGCTCGCAGTTCCAGCAGGCGAGCCTTTTGCACCGCGAGCTCGCGGGTCTGCTCCAGACGGGACTGTTCCTTCTCCAGCCAGGCGTGCTTGGCGACGAAGCGGCGCTCCATCAGGCGCTTGTAGTCCGCCGCCAGTTGCTCGGCGATGGGCAGGGTGATGCGCAGGGAGTCGACCGTGGATTGCGCCGCCTGGATTTCCGCGCTGCGCTGTTCGATCAGCGCCTGGGTCTGCTCGACATTGCTGCGTAGCTCCAGGTATTGCCCGCTCAGCCAGCGCTGGGCGCTTTGGCGCTGCTCCTCGCTGGCCTGGGGCAGACGCTCCGCCAGGGAGCCGGGTTCGACTCCGTCGCGGATGGCTTCGAGCATGGCGCTTGCGCGGGCGCTATCCACCCTGGCCGCCAGCAGGTCCGCTTTCAGGCGTTCGACGTCCGCCTCGGTCTGGCTCGGGTCCAGTTCCAGTAGCAGGTCGCCGGCCTTTACCTGCTGCCCGTCGTAGACATGGATGGCCTTGACCACGGCCACCTCGCTGGGCTGGATGACCTTGGTCTTGCCGCTGGGCACGATCTTGCCGCGGGCAGTGGCGACCACGTCTATCTCACCCAGGCAGGCCCAGAGCACGGCCAGGGCGGCAAAGGCCATGATCGACCATTTGATGTAGCGCACCAGCGGACCGACCGGCTGCTCCTGCAAGGCCAGGGCCGCGGGCAGGAACTGCACTTCATGGGGCAGACGTCGCGGCGCGTCCATCGCCTGGCGATTGCGCCAGGCCTGGCGCCAGGCTTCACGGTAGCGCTGCAGCAGTTCACGGCGGGCGCTCATGGCACACCGCCCTGCTGCAGGCGAAACAGGCGCGAATAGTGCCCGGCCTGGTGGGCGAGCAGTTCGGCATGGCTGCCCTGTTCGACGATCTGGCCACGGTCCATGACCACGATGCGGTGGGCATCGCGCACCGCGCTCAGGCGGTGCGCGATGATGATCACGGTGCGCCCCTTGCAGATGGCCTTCATGTTCTGCTGAACCACGCGCTCGGACTCGTAGTCCAGGGCGCTGGTGGCCTCGTCGAAGATCAGGATGCGCGGATTGCCGATCAGCGCCCGGGCGATGGCGATGCGCTGCCGCTGGCCTCCGGATAGAGAGGAACCATGTTCACCGACCAGGGTGTCGTAGCCTTCCGGCAGTTCCAGGATGAACTCATGGGCGCCGGCGAGGCGCGCGGCCTGGATCACCGTTTCCACCGGCACGCCGGGGTCGGTCAGCGCGATGTTCTCGCGGATGCTGCGGTTGAACAGCAGGTTATCCTGCAGCACTACGCCGATCTGGCGACGCAGCGAAGAAACGTCGGCCAGCGCGAGGTCCATGCCATCCACCAGCACCCGCCCGCGCTCGGGCACGTACAGCCGCTGCAGCAGGCGCGTGAGGGTGCTCTTGCCGGAGCCGGAGCGGCCGACGATGCCGATAACCTCGCCCGCGGCGATGCTCAGGCTGATGCCACGCAGCACCTCCGAACCGTCTGGACGATAGCGGAAATGCACCTGGTCGAATTCCACGCGGCCTTTCAGCGCGGGCAGGCTGCTGCGGGAGGTTTGCGAAAGCTCCGTCTGGCTGTTGAGGATGTCCCCCAGGCGCTGCACCGATACGCCGGTCTGCTGGAAATTCGTCCACAGCTGCGCCAGGCGCATGATCGGTTGCGACACCCGGCCTGCCAGCATGTTGAAGGCGATCAACTGCCCTACGGTGAGTTGGCCCTCGATGACCAGGCGCGCGCCCAGCCATAGGGTGGCAACCGTGACCAGCTTGCCGATCAGCGAGACCCCCTCGTTGGCCAGCATGGACAGGTTCTGTGTCTTGAAGCCGGCCGCCACGTAGGCTGCCAGTTGGTTGTCCCACTTGCGGGTGGTTTGCGGTTCGACGGCCATCGACTTGAGGGTGTCGATGCCGTTGATGGTTTCCACCAGGAAGGCCTGGTTCTCGGCCCCGCGGTTGAAGCTTTCCTGCACCCGCGCGCGCAGCAGTGGCGTGACGAACAGCGAGAGCAGGAAATACAGGGGCAGCGAAAGCACCACCACCAGGGTCAGCCAGCCGCTGTAGAAGCACATCACGGCGATGAACACCACCGAGAAAAGCACGTCGAGCACCAGGGTGATGGCATTGCCGGTGAGGAAGTTGCGGATGTTCTCCAGTTCGCGCACCCGCGCCACCGAGTCGCCGACGCGACGCGCCTGGAAATACGCCAGTGGCAGCGTGATCAGGTGGCGGAACAGGCGCGCACCAAGTTCCACGTCGATGCGGCTGGCGGTATGGGCGAAGACGTAGCTGCGCAAGCCGCTGAGCAGGGTTTCAAACAGCATGATGCCGAGCAGGCCGACCGCCAGTACGTCCAGGGTCGAAAGCCCTCGGTGCACCAGTACCTTGTCCATCACCACCTGGAAGAACAGCGGCGTCAACAGGGCGAATATCTGCAGCACGAAGGACGCCACCAGGACCTCCCCCAGCGGCTTGCGGTACTTGACCACGGCCGGGATGAACCAGGTGAAGTCGAAACGGGAGAGACCGGCGGCATCCGAGGCCTCGGAGCGGACCAGAATCAGCTCGCCACTCCAGCGACTCTCCAGGTCAGCCAGGGAGCAGACTTCCGGCCGCCGTGCATTGGGGTCCTGGATCAGTGCCTGCCCCTGGTCGAGCCGTGCGATAAGGAAGAAGCCGCCGGCATTCGACCGGGCTATGGCAGGGAGCGGCGTTCTGGCCAGTCGATCGACCGTGCTGCGCGCGGCGCGCGCCTTGAGGCCAAGCTTGCGCGCCGCCAGGAGGATTTCAGCGGTACCGAAGCCTTCCTGGGACGGGCTGAACTCATGGGCCAGTTGCTCCGGCGAAACGGCGACCTGATGAAAACGCGCCAGCATCACCAGACAGGCTACTGCGCTGTCCAGTTTCGGGGTGGCATCGGCTATGCCTTCGGGTTGTTCCAGGGGCATCGGTTTTCCTTGTGCTTTTCCAAGAGTGCGTCCATGGCCTCAGCGCGCCGCCACGGCCCTTCCTTCGAGGGCATCGGCCAGCAACTGGCGGTAGGCCTCGAGCCCAGCGGTTACGCTGTAACGTTGCGCCGTGAGCCGGGCGGCATCCCGCAGTTGCTGCTGCGAAGCCGGCTGTTCCAGGGCAGCCAGGACGCGCTCGGCGATGGATTGCGCGCAGAAGAAATCGACCAGGTAACCGTTGCGCCCGTCTTCGATCACCTCGCGCACCGGCGCGGTATCCGAACCGACGACCAGGCAGCCGCTGGCCATGGCCTCGAGCAGCGACCAGGACAGGACGAAGGGATAGGTGAGGTAGACATGGGCCGCGGAGACCTGCAGCACGCGCCGGTAGGTTGCATACGGCACCTTGCCGAGAAAGTGCACGCGCTCCGGGTCCGGCGACACTTCCTCCAGCAACTTGCTGCGCCAATTGGCGGCATCCCGCGGCGGCGCCCCGTAGCTGCAACCGTCGCCACCGACGACGAGCACCTGGGCATGCGGGTTGGCCGCCAGAATGGCCGGCAGCGAACGCATGAAGCTATGGAAGCCCCGGTAAGGCTCCAGGTTGCGCGCCACGTAGGTCACCACTGGCTGCCCGGCTCGCAGTTGCCGACCGCAGGGTAGAACCAGCGAGGCTTGAGGGTCCGGCCGCAACTCATCGACCGGAACGCCTTCGTGGGCGATACGGATCTTTCCCCGATAGGCCTCGGGATGAAGGGAATGCTGCCAATGGGTTGGCGTGATGCCCAGGTCGCACTGTTCGAGGTTGAGCAGATGCAGGGTATTGCGCAGGCGCAGGCGCGCGGAGTCGTCCAGCGTCGAGGGAAACTCGGGATCGAAGCCCGCATCCGCGCCTCGATGCTGGTAATAGAACTCACAGAAATGGATCAACGGGACGTCGGGGAATACGTCCTTGACGAACAGCGTCTCTCCCCAGCCGGGATGCGCCAGGATCACATCCGGGCTATATCCCTTGCGCCGCTGTTGCAGCAGCAGTCGCGCTACCTGCTGGCCATGCAGCACTGCGTTTTCCAGCGTGCGCAGATAACCATGCGCCTGTCTGGCCGGTGCCCGGGTGGGGCGGTATCGCAGCAGTGGCACACCGGGTAGCCCTGGCGCGCTGTCCAGCCCGACGGCCCGCGCCTCGCAGGCGGAATCGGTGGCCAGGTTCCGAGCCAGGTAGCGGAACTGGCCAGGGAAGTTCTGGTGCAGCAACAGGACCTTCACAGGATGACTCCCGTCCGTTGCTGGCGGCCGCAGGCTAGCGGCTTGGCTCGATAACGCCCACGTAAGATGCGCAGCATGATCGACTCCCTGAAATGCCCATCTGGGAGTCTTTTTAAGAGGAGGCCCTAGGAACGTATGCAGTCCACTTCCAGTTCTGCCTGCAAATTTTTCCTAAACGCCACAGAAACGGTGGAAATTTCCCAGGAACTCGGTACGACGATTTTTTTGCCGGAACTGAGGCCGACATAGTTGGATGGCAAAGGTCAAAGGCCCCTCGGCTCACGCCGAGGAGCCACTCCTCCGGACTCAGCCAGCGACTGCCAGGAGATGCTCCAACTGCGTGCTCACCGCAACCGCTCCCAGGGAGCCGCTGGCAGGCGGCGTACCGAACGCCGCAAGCACGTTGACCAGTTGATGAGTCTTGCCTTCGAGAGTGAGCAGCAAGCCATCGGCATCGAGCCTGCCGGACGCCGCAGCCAGCGGTGCTCCAGGCGACTCGTCCAGCGGCGATATCGGCGTTTGGCTGCCAAGGCCGCCGGGCAAATTGCAACGCCCCTGGGGGGAAGCTCCACGCTGCAATACGGCGTCGATATAGTCACGCCCCCAGACGGTGCCATCGGCGAAGCGGATCTCGGCGTCCCCATGCTTGAAGTCGAAATAGCCCGACCATTCGAGCCGGTTGCCGGTGCCTTCCTGGATCAGGTACAGAACGCCATCCCGCTCGGCGATCCTCAGGCTTGAAGGGTCCACTCCCTCGCCGAACTCCAGCGTTTCCCGACCATCCTTGCCATTGGTGCTGAAGAGGCGATCCGCTCCCCAGTTTCGCTCGAAGCGGTAGCGGTTATGGCCGGAATGCCCCATGAGGAAATCATCGCCAGCGCCACCGATGAGGATATCGTCCCCATCGCCACCCAGCAGATAGTCGTTTCCCTCCCCGCCATCGAGGTGATCGTTTCCCCCCTCGCCGAACAACCGATCGTTGCCCAGGCCACCGGAAATCCGATTGTCCCGCTCATCGCCGTGCAGGTCGTCGTCGTTCTCGGTGCCCGACAACACCTGGTCGAGGATATGTTCAGGCAGCCAGCGCGTACCATCGGCGAAACGTATTTCGCGCAACGGGCCGGCCTCGTCGAAGTAGCCCGACAGGGTGATGGAGTCACGCCCACCCTGGCCGAAGATCATGAGATCGTTGCCGTTCTTGACCAGCCGTATGTCGCTGCCGGAAATACCGGGGCCGAACTCGATGCTGTCGCTGGGAGGCCTGGTGATACCGGTTTCCCAGTCGTACAGCGGGGGCGGCTCGATGGTGTCGTTTCCCCAGCCGGAAGCGAAGTAGTAGGTGTTTTCGCCCTCGCCTCCCATCAGGTAATCGTCGCCGCCGCCCCCCTCGAGAAAGTCGTCGCCAGCGTCGCCGTACAGCAGGTCGTCTCCAGCGCCGCCGATCAACGTATCATCCGACGGGCCGCCCTCGATGTAGCCGCCCTCCCGGCCCAGCCCCAGAGGCTGCGCGCCGAAGAGCAATGGATACTCCAGGTCGTTCGCGTAGTGCTTGCTCATCGCTCGATCTCCTTGTCATGTCCTTCCACTGCTTGCTGTTTCCATCAGTACTCGAGGATGTCTTCCACTCCTTGCCGGCAACCGGCGCGGGCTCGCTTCCCAGGGGGGCCGGCATGACCTGTTCCCCCCTGAAAGCCTTGGAAGACAGAGCGTTTTTAGAGCGAGCGTTCGAGAGGGTATGCAGTCCACTTTCCCTGTCACCCGCATGCTCGTTCCTGGATATCGCAGCGAAAATGGAACATGACGAAGAGCTCGGCAGCCCTGAATTATCTGTCAGCACGTCCCCGACACTTGCAGCACGGTCGATCGGCAGATGGCGTTGTTCTGAACACGCCCGCCCCGGCCGGACGTAGGGCGCATAACGCCTACGGCGTTATCCGCCGAATCGCGGACAGAGTCCTACACCCTCCGGCAAGCACAAGACCCGTAGGATGGTGTTGAGCGAAGCGATACCCATCACCGCAACCGCATGGGTTTCGCAAGCTCAACCCATCCTACGAAGAGCACCCCGGCGCGGCCTGCAAGACAGCTACGCCTACGGTTCAGAAAAGCACGGGCGTAGGAGCGGACTCCGTCCGCGATTGGATTTGCCGGCCACGCCGGATGCCCCGGTGGCATGGACGGGTGAGCGCGCCCTGTGCGCGATTCGCAGACGTCCGCTCAGGTTGACGCCGAACTTCCCGAGCGCACCGGACAGCCCACTCTCCCTTCAGGGAGAGGGGACAGAGTCAACCTGGCACACGGCTGCCGCCGGAAGGCACCCTTCGCGAGCAAGCTCGCTCCTACGAAGAGCCCCCGGCGGCGCCGTGATCAATCGGCATGGATGTCGTTGTGCCGCGTCTCGCGCAGGAACAGCAGCGAGCACACCAGGCTCACGCCGGTGATCAGCACCGGATACCAGAGGCCGTAGAAGATGTTGCCGGTGTACACCACCAGGGCGAAGGAGATGGTCGGCAGCAGCCCGCCGAACCAGCCGTTGCCGATGTGGTACGGCAGCGATAGCGAGGTGTAGCGGATGCGCGTCGGGAACAGCTCGACCATCAGCGCCGCCAGCGGGCCGTAGCAGCAGGTGGCGATGAAGATCAGCGCCACGATGATGGCGATCACCATCGGCCGGTTCACCAGCGAGGCGTCGGCCTGGGTCGGGTAGCCGGCTTCCTTCACCGCGGCGCCTAGGGCGGCGGCGTCGAAGCCTTCGATGCGCTTCTCGCCCACGCTCACCACCAACTCGCTGCCGGCCGGCGCGGCCTGGGTGCTGTAGGGCACGCCGCCTTTCACCAGCAGGGTCTTGGCCTTGTCGCAGGGGCTGTCGAATTTGGCCTTGCCCACCGGGTCGAACTGGAAGGTGCAGGTGGCCGGGTCGGCCATCACCACCACCGGCGCCTGGCGCGAGGCCTGGTCGATCTGCGGGTTGGCGTAGTGGGTCAGGGCCTTGAACAGCGGGAAGTAGAACACCGTCGCCAGCAGCAGGCCGACCACCAGCACCGGCTTGCGCCCGACCTTGTCGGACACCCAGCCGGCCAGCACGAACAGCGGCGCGCCTATCACCAGGGAGATGATCAGCAGCACGTTGGACAGCCCCGGGTCGACCTTGAGCACCTGGGTGAGGAAGAACATCACGTAGAACTGCGCGGCGTAGAAGGTCACCGCCTGGCCGGCGTTGATGCTGAACAGGGCGATCAGCACGATCTTCAGGTTGCTCCAGCGGGTGAAGGACTCCTTCAGCGGCGACTTGCTGATCTTGCCCTCGGCCTTCATCTTCAGGAACGCCGGCGACTCCTGCATGGACAGGCGGATCCAGGTGGAAATGCCCAGCAGCACGATGGAAATCAGGAACGGCAGGCGCCAGCCCCAGGTCTCGAAGGCTTCGCCTGTGGCCTGGCGGCAGCCCCAGATCACCAGCAGCGACAGCAGCAGGCCGGCAGTGGCGGTGCACTGGATCCAACTGGTGTAGGCGCCGCGCTTGTTGGCCGGGGCGTGCTCGGCGACGTAGATGGCCGCGCCGCCGTATTCGCCGCCCAGGGCCAGGCCCTGCAGCAGGCGCAGGGCGATGAGGATGATCGGCGCGGCCACGCCGATGCTGGCGTAGGACGGCAGCAGGCCGACGCAGAAGGTCGACAGGCCCATCAGCAGGATGGTGGCGAGGAAGGTGTACTTGCGCCCGATCATGTCGCCCAGACGGCCGAACACCAGGGCGCCGAAGGGCCGCACCAGGAAGCCGGCGGCAAAGGCCAGCAGAGCGAAGATGAAGGCGGTGGTGTCGTTGACGCCGGCGAAGAACTGCTTGCTGATGACCGCTGCCAGCGATCCGTAGAGGAAGAAGTCGTACCACTCGAACACGGTGCCGAGCGAGGAAGCGAAGATCACCTTGCGCTCTTCGCGGCTGCTGGAGCGCCCCCGTTCGAACGACTGGGGCTGTGCTAGATCGGTCATTACGGCTCTCCTGCCCCTCGTGGGGGCTCTTATTGTTGTTTCAGCCTCGACCGCCACGGCCCGGGGGCCGCGCGACGCTGTCTGCTGTCGAACCTCGTGTTCGTCCCGCCGGGGTGGCCGTCAGGACAGGGCCTTTTCCTCCCGGCCGCTGATAGGGATGACCTCTGCCTGCCGCGTGGGTTCGGCCAGGATCATCCGCGCCGCCTTCTCGGCGATCACCAGCACCGGCGAGCAGCTGTTGCCGGAAGTGAGCGTGGGCATGATCGAGGCGTCGGCGATGCGCAGGCCGGGGATGCCGTGCACGCGCAGCTGGCTATCGACCACGGCATTCGGCCCGCTGCCCATGCGGCAGGTGCCGGCGGGGTGGAAGATGGTGGTGCCGATGTCCGCCGCGGCGCGGTGCAGGTCTTCCTCGCTGCGGAAGTCCGGGCCGGGCTTGTATTCCTCCGGATGGAAGCGCGCCAGGGCCGGCGCGGCGGCGATGCGGCGGGTCAGGCGGATGGCGTCGGCGGCTACCTTGAGGTCTTCCGGGTGGCTCAGGTAGTTGGGCTGGATCAGCGGCTTGGCGCGCGGGTCGGTACTGCGGATGCGCACGCTGCCGCGGCTTTGCGGGCGCAGGTCGCACACCGAGGCGGTGAAGGCCGGGAAGGCGTGCAGCGGCTCGCCGAAGCGCTCCAGGGACAGCGGCTGCACGTGGTATTCGAGGTTGGCCGAGGCCTGGCCGGGGTCGGACTTGGCAAAGGCGCCCAGTTGGCTCGGCGCCATGGACAACGGGCCGCTGCGCTTGAACAGGTATTCCAGGCCCATGCCGACCTTGCCCCAGGGCGTGGCGGCGATACGGTTCAGCGTGCGGGTGCCCTGGATGCGGTAGATCAGCCGCAGCTGCAGGTGGTCCTGCAGGTTCTCGCCGACGCCGGGCAGCGCGTGGCGCACGCCGATGCCCAGTTGTTCCAGCAAGGGCCGCGGGCCGATGCCCGAGCGCTGCAGCAGGGTTGGCGAGCCGATGGCGCCGGCGCACAGGATCACCTCGCGGCGCGCCCGCAGTTCGCGGCGGGCGCCCCGCCCGTCCACCAC
>NZ_JWMC01000031.1:0-46309 GCF_000812405.1 Pseudomonas sp. PI1 | reverse complement strand
ACTTCGGTGTAGCCCTTGAGTTGCGAGGGGCTGCCGCCGGTGACTTCGTTGAGGATCTTCTGCGCCGCCTGGCCCTTGAGGTTGGGGTTGCCGAGGATTATCCCGCCCAGCTGGGTGCCCTGGGTCTTGCCGGTGGCGTTGTTGAGGATCAGGCCCTGCTGGCCAACGCCGTAGTCGCTGAATTTATTGTGCGAGAGACCGCTGCCGTTGGGCGTGGCGATGTTGACGATGGGCACGCCGTTGCCCGCCGCGCCGATCTGCGTGTTGCCGCCGGCGGCCGCATCCACCGCCAATTGGGCGGCGGCTGCGACTATCGGATTGAGGAACAGAAGGCCGGCCAGGGCGCTGGCGATGGCCTGGTGGAGGGGGCGGCGGATGTCCATATCGGGGGGCTCGCGCGGGGTAATCGTTGACCCGGCGGACTCTATTCCCCTACTCGGCATGGGGCCTTGAGGGTTTCCAGCCCCCTTGCGTAAGCCTTTTCCGAATCAAGCCGCCTGGCGGAACTCCCCGCCCCCAGGTGCGCCAGGGCGCACTTCGCACGCGGCTGTGGCGATGGGTATCGCTTCGCTCAACCCATCCTGCGGGGCTGCTCCACGGAGCAGACCGATCGCCGACAGGACAGACCTGCCACTGCTATCCGTATGAAGCGAGGTCCCTGGCCCTCACAGAACGGCCATGGTGCCTGGCCAATAGAGGGCGACGCCGAGAGCGCACAGACCTGCAAAGGTCAACGAAGGGTGCCTTTGGCCATATGACGTGCGTGCGAGTTTCCAATCAGCGGCTGTATAGGCCAGGGCAAAAACGGGGAGCGCGTAAACGCCCATAGACCAGTAAGCGCCGCCGACGTCATGGATATATCCCATGTAGAAGGTCGAGCTGAAATACCAGAAGGCCCCCCAGATGGCAGTGAAGGCAATCACCCTGACTAACATCATCTCGACTGCTCCAAGTAGCTCCAATGAGCCCCCATCCCCCCCCTTCCCACGCCATAGCACTAGCAGGAATCGAGGACTCACCATGCCCAAAGAAAACACCATCTCCGTCAACCCCATCTTGGAGCAAGCTCAGGTGTTCGCCAGCATCTGGTCTCTCGTAGATGGCCCCTTTGACAAAAGCGGCGCCATGGGGATCGGGAACGGACGTACAGCATCGTAAGCATTCAGAGCCCCGAGTCCACATGACTTGTTCCATTCCCTATGCGGCTCGTCAGCATACCCCGTTGGCCACTCGCCATCATGCCCCCCGGCAGTTAGGATGACGAGATGCATGGAAGCGCGCGTCAGGGGAGGACCTGATTCGAGAGTCTTCCGCCACCGGGCGTCATGGCCCGGTTTGAACAAGGAGAGCGGCATGAACGACGAAGTTATTGCACAGCCCGACAGCGAGCTGCCCCAGGATTCGCAAGCCACCGTCCAGGCTGTAGAACCTGCTCCGATAAAAACCGTTCGCATTCAGACCACACTGGTAGCAAAGCTGAATCTGGCCGACTTCCAGAATTCGGTACCAGTGATTCGGGAGTTGCGCCTGGTCAATGATACTGACCTGAAATACAACGACCTGGAACTTCAGCTCCTATCCGACCCTCTCGTCTTCAAACCCAAGACTTGGCACATCGACGCTCTGGGCCCAGGTACATTTCTTCCAATTCCCGGGCTTGACCTGCAAATCGATGGTGCACTGCTTGCTCGACTTACTGAGACCGAGAGCGCAACCGTTACCTTCGTTCTGACGGCTCAGGGCAATGCTGACGAAGAGCGCCAAGAAGTCGCTCGTCATGAACTCAATCTGGAATTGCTGCCACGCAGCCAGTGGGGAGGGTTATCACATCTTCCCGACATGACGGCAGCATTCGTCCAACCTAACGACATCGCTGTCGAACGGCTGCTGAAAAAAGCAGCGGAAGTTCTGCGCGCTCAAGGCAAAAATCCCGCGCTGAACGGATACTCCGGTGGTTCCGCGCACGCCTGGGAGATCGCATCGGCGATCTGGGCTGCAGTGGCGTCTCTTAAGCTGGATTACGCGCTTCCTCCAGCCAGCTTCGAGCAATTCGGCCAGAAAGTACGCAGCCCGAACCACATCTTGGAAAGCGGCTTGGCAACCTGTTTCGACCTGTCACTACTGTTCTGTGCAGCGTTGGAGCAAGCAGGCCTCAATCCCCTGCTGATATTCACGCGAGGGCACGCGTTCGCGGGTTTCTGGCTCAAAGCCGAAGAGTTCTCGAACAGCACAGTCGACGACATCACCGCGCTGCGCAAACGCATCAAGCTCAACGAGCTGAAGCTGTTCGAGACCACGTTGATTACTCAGCCAAACATACCGTCGCTTTCATACGCCATTGAGCGTGGCACCCAGCATCTTGCGGAGGGGCAGGAGCATGATTTCGAGCTCGCCTTGGATATCCGGCGCGCGCGGCTGCAAAGAATCAAACCGTTAGCCAGTGCAGAAGCGACGCCAACCCTCACGGGCATCACTCAAGAACAGAACCGGGCTGGCCAGGAACTGCTCATTGATTTGCCGCCTGACCTTCCTGATGACGCTCCTGTTGAAGTCGATACTGCCTCGTTGGATCCGAAAGATCGCCTCGCCCGTTGGCAACGAAAGTTGCTCGATCTGTCCTTGCGCAACAACCTTCTGAACTTCAAAGCTGGAAAGAAGGCCGTACGGCTAGAAGCTCCAGATGCCGCAGCACTCGAGGACATCCTCGCCAGCGGGCAACACCTGAAGCTATTGACACGTCCGGATCTCATGGATGGTGCCGATCCACGCGATCAAGCCCTGCATGAAGAACGAGAGCGCGAAGATCTACGACGTCAGCATGCTTTGGATGCTTTAAAGCGCAACGAGGTATTTGTTGGCTTGCCCGCTGCTGAGTTGGACTCCAGGCTCACCGAGCTTTATCGCGGTGCCCGAACAAATCTGCAAGAAGGCGGCTCCAACACCCTGTTCTTAGCACTGGGCTTCCTCACCTGGACACGCGAGGACAGAGAAAGCCAACGTTATCGGGCACCGCTGATTTTGGTACCGGTAACGCTAGAGCGGAAGAGCGCTCGTGCAGGCTTTACCCTGGTTATTCACGATGATGAACCACGCTTCAACCCGACGCTTCAGGAGATGCTCCGTCAGGACTTTGAACTGAGCCTGGGCATCAGCGAAGGAGAGCTTCCTAAGGACAGCTCCGGCCTTGATGTAGCGCTGATCTGGAGAACGGTTGCCCACGCGGTCAAAGACATCAAAGGCTGGGAGGTCAGCGAAGATGTCGTCCTTTCGATGTTCTCGTTCGCCAAATACTTGATGTGGAAAGACCTCTCGGAGCGCTCTGAAGCCCTTCGCCAGAGCCCAGTGGTCAGACATCTACTGGATACTCCACGCGATGCATTCAACGGCGGCGGTAACGGAGCATTCCCAGCAGAACGGATGCTGGATACGCAGTACAGTCCACAGCAGATCTTCTGCCCTCTGCCCTCTGACTCGTCACAACTTTCAGCTGTCTTGTCGGCAACGCAAGGGCACGACTTTGTTCTGATCGGCCCGCCGGGCACCGGCAAAAGTCAGACGATCGTGAATATGATTGCCCAGTTCATTGCGCAACAAAAACGCGTGCTCTTCGTCTCTGAAAAGATCGCCGCTCTGGATGTGGTATACCGGCGTCTACGCGAAGTTGGCCTGGGGGAGTTTTGCCTCGAGGTTCATTCGAACAAGTCGAAGAAAACTGAAGTTCTTTCTCAACTGCACTCAGCTTGGGAGGCTCGTGGTACCGCTGATGCAGAAACCTGGCAGGTCGAGGCCCAACGCCTGCAGGGCCATCGCGATGTTCTGAACCTCTATGTCGAGAGACTGCACAAACGTTACCCCAACGGGTACACGATCTATAACGCCATTGGCATAGTAAGCACGAACCAGGACATCGCCCCGGTCAGCCTCGCATGGACATCGCATTCACAACATCAGTCCGCCGATCTGCTCGCCATGCGGGAAATCGCTGACCGCTTGGAGGTAAACGCACAGGCTGTCGGTTTCAACACGCTAAACCAACACCCTCTGCATCTGATTGGAAACAGCGACTGGTCTCCCACCTGGCAACACCAGATTATCGAAGCGGCACGCGAGTTGGGCCCGGCCATCCATGCGGTGCAAAAAACCAGTGAGCGCTACATCCAAATGTCTGGCCTGCCCTCGTTGCCGGTCAATATCAGGATACTCAAAGGTCTAGCTACTCTGACGAAGATCCTTCCCGCTGCCGCCGGACAGAACTGGGGTTTCGTGCTCCGCCCCGACGCCCGTGCCATCGGGCAACGTCTGGAGGCGGGCCTGAAACTCGTCGAGCAGCACCGCAAGCTCAATCAGACGCTCCCCCCTGTCTGGACGTCCAGCACCTTGGAAGAATGCCAACGCGGCCTGGGATTGTTGGCGCTACATGCTGAGCTCAAAGCTGGCCTTCCCCAACCCTGGCCGGTGTCGAGCATGATTCTGCTAAACCAAGGCCTGGAACTCCTCTCCGAGGTCGAACGAGTCACACAGACGTTGTCCGTTGGATATTCCGATGCCATTGAGGCGCTGGATGTCCAAGCGCTGCTGAAAGAATGGGAGCAAGCCAGCAAATCGATCTGGCCAAAATCCTGGCTCACTCAACGCAGGATCCGCGGCCAGTTAGCAAATACCCAAGTATCCCCTGCCTCGGCATCAGTCGCTGAGGATCTTCAACGTTGGATAGCCATTCGAGAACTCCGTGCCCGCCTCGATGTGATTGATCCAGGGCAATCTTCCAGCGCTGTTTGGAAAGGCTTCAAGACTGATCCTGCACTTCTGGTTGTAGTCATGCGCCTGCAAGCGTCGCTTGCAGCGTCCGTCGAAGGCCGCGCATGGGCAGATGAAGGTTTTGATCTCATCAGTCAGGGGCAAGCTGGTACAGCGCTGAAGGAAACGCTTGAGCGGATGCGAGAAGTTCGGACTCTTGAGGGGGAGATTTCCACACTCGACCCACTCGCGCTGACTACAGGATCGCTCTGGGCTGGTCTGCAGACCCAAGCCAAGGCACTCAACGCTGCAGTGGCATTCCAACGTGCACGACGGTCTATCCAACAGGAAGGACGCTTGGAAGACGAGCATGAGCTCGTTGCTAGTGGCGCCTGTGGTGAATGGCTTCAGGGGGAGCTGAAAACTCTTCGGCAACGTGAAGCAATCGAACGAGAGCTGAACGACCTGGCAGACCTGCGTGAACTGACCACAGGCCTGTGGTTGGGGTTGCATACGAAGGAGGATGCTGTCGCCCGCGTACTCAAATTCCATGTTCACATTACCGGCGCCATCTCTGCACTTGTCCAGACACCGGAGCATGTCGAAGGTGTGAGGTCTGCACTGGGGCGCTTGCTTGGTGATGCCAATGCCCTGCTCGAGCCCGAGGGGCAACTGGCCCTGGCAGGCGAGCAATTGCTGGAATCGCTAGATAACTACATCGCCCATATGCAAAAGCTCGTCGAGACTGGACATTTCTTGGTCGAAGATGCAGCCGGCTTCACGGAACAGGAACTCAGCCAACAGCATTTGCAATGTGAGCAGATCGTGCAATCCGGCAATGGCTTACACGCCTGGTGCGCCTGGAAGAAAGCATGCGATGAAGCATCAACTCTCGGGCTGCTTCCGCTAGTCGATGCCCTCAAAGCCGGCCATATTCCGCAAGGCTCCGTACGCAAGGCATTTGAAACGAACTATGCCCGTTGGTGGCTAAACACAGCTGTTGATCATGAACCTGTCATACGCTCATTCGTGAGTGTCGAGCATGAGCAACGCATTCGTGATTTTCGTGCTCTGGACGACCGCTTCACAGCGCTAACGCGCGACTTGTTACGCGCACGCCTGTGTGCCGAATTACCCACTCAGGAGTCGGTGAGCAAGAGCTCGGAATGGGGCATTCTTAGGCACGAGATCACAAAGAAAACACGCCACCTTCCGCTACGCGAGTTGATGTCGAAAATTCCTGATGCACTGACAAAACTGACACCGTGCCTGTTGATGAGTCCGCTCTCCATCGCCCAATATCTGGCTGCAAACTCGAGCGTCTTTGATGTGGTGATCTTCGACGAAGCCTCGCAAATCCCAGTTTGGGATGCTATCGGCGCGATCGCCCGAGGTAAGCAGGTAGTGATGGTTGGTGACCCCAAACAGCTTCCGCCCACGTCCTTCTTCGACCGCGCCGAATCCACTCAGGACGACGGTGATATCGAGGCTGATCTCGAAAGCATTTTAGATGAGTGCATCAGCGCCAACCTGCCAATCCGCAACCTGAACTGGCACTACCGTAGTCGGCATGAGAGCCTGATTGCGTTCTCGAACCAGCGCTACTACGAATCCAAGCTGGTCACCTTCCCCTCCCCCGTTACGACTGATCGGGCGGTCAGTCTGCACATCATCAATGGGGTGTACGAGAAAGGCTCCGCACGCACCAACCCGGCAGAAGCCAAAGCACTGGTCAATGATTTGATCAGCCGGCTGCGCAGCCCTGGTTTCAGAGAGAGCAAGCTAACCATCGGTGTCGTGACATTCAACGGCGAACAACAAAAGTTGATCGAGGATCTACTCGATACTGAACGCAGAAAGGATCCAACGCTGGAAAGCTACTTCTCGGAGAACGAACTTGAACCAGTCTTCGTGAAAAACCTGGAGAGCGTCCAGGGTGACGAACGCGACATCATGTACTTCTCGATCACTTACGGCCCTGATGCTGCGGGAAATGTCGCAATGAACTTCGGGCCCCTGAACAGAACCGGCGGTGAGCGCAGGCTCAACGTTGCCGTGACCCGGGCTCGCCATGAGCTTCGCGTCTTCAGCACTCTGCGAGCTGAGAAGATAGACCTTGCACGCACCCAAGCTCTGGGAGTCCGCGATCTCAAGCACTTCCTCGAATTTGCCGAGCGCGGCGCTCGCGCACTTGCTGAAGTCGATACCGGAAGCCTGGGTGGATACGACAGCCCATTCGAAGAGGCTGTTGCAAATGCACTGCGCCTAAAAGGTTGGCAGGTCGTCACCCAAGTGGGTGTGTCCTCATTCCGAATCGACCTCGGGGTTATCGATCCTGACGCTCCTGGGCGATACCTCGCTGGCATTGAATGCGACGGAGCGACCTATCACCGCAGCGCGACCGCTCGTGATCGGGACAAACTACGTGAACAGGTGCTGAGAGGGCTGGGATGGGAAATTCTGCGTATCTGGTCAACCGACTGGTGGATTGACTCGCATGGCACAGCACAGAAGATCCATGAACGCCTTGAAGTCCTGTTAGCTGAAAGCCGTCAGCAACGAGTCGCACGCAAAGCCCAAGAGCAACTAGCGACCATTACTGCGGAAAGCGAAATCGCCAACAGCGACAATGTTGTCGAATTGCACAGCGACAAATCCAACCTCGAGTCGCCGGACACATCCTCGCTCGAACCAGAGCCAGAACTGGATGAGGCTGAGATTCCAAACCTGCGCTACGCCCATGCGGGAGCAGACGTAGCGCGCTCCTCAATGGCCTTCGCTTACTACCGCGAGAGCGATCCGCTCAGTGCAGTGGAAGGCGTGGATCCGGACGCTTTCTTCGATACACGCTATGACGCCGTCCTGGACATGATGATCAAGCATGTGATCGAAGAGGAAGGACCAATCCTCGATACCACGCTCGCGCGCCGAATCGCTCGTGCGCACGGATGGACACGCACAGGTGCGCGAATCCGTGATCGAGTCGCAAATGTGGCAGATCGCGAACACAGCAAGGTTGAAGAGGACGTAGGGCAGTTCTACTGGCCTCGCCGGTTACCAACTCGCGAAGCAATCGCTTACCGACGCCCTGCAGACGCCACTAACATGCGCTCCGCCGATGAGATCTGCAGTTTGGAACTTCTTGCACTGGCACGTGCACTGACAGATCAGAGCCTCGTAGGCGATGACTTGCTCTATGCCATGGCTCGAGAACTTGGACTGAGCAAAGTATCTGCTTCGAGTCGAGCCAGGATCCAGGGGGTGATCGATAAGCTGCTTTCCTGAGCTGCTTGTTGACCATTCGGACACTGCTATAGCTGCGCAAGACGGCCGTTCGGTGGAGAGATACTCCACCGCTAGGAGCCAGTCGCTCAGCCCGGAGGGAACATGGGTCTATACATTCGCAAGTCCGTTCGGGTTGGGCCGTTCAGGTTCAACCTGTCGAAGTCCGGAATAGGTGTCTCGGCGGGCATCAAAGGGCTCAGGGTAGGGACTGGACCGAGGGGCAACTACATCCACATGGGCCGCGGAGGCTTTCATTACCGCCAGACGCTTTCACCGAATGGCTCAGCACCTGCCATTGCACCGCCCAAACCAACACGAGTCCCCTCCCCGGTGCTCGACACCCAATTGCGCACTCACGAACCTCTCAAGGAAATTGACAGCGGCAAGATTGGGTTGATGGTTGATTCTTCATCTCAAGCAATCGTCGATGAGCTGAATGCTAAACGTAAGCGTTTACGCCTTTGGCCTCTCGTCGCAGCCCTCACAGTCGGTGCGTTCGTCCTCACAGCGAATAAGCAGCTTCCCCCCTGGGCTGGCCTCATGGCGCTAATCGTAGGTGGCTTGCTTACGTTGGCGACTTATTACTGGGACTTGCTGAGAAAAACAACCGTAATGCTTTACGACATCGAGTCAGAGTTCGCAGGTGTCGTCGAGCAACTGCACACCGCGTTCGAAGGAGTCCGAAGCTGTCGAGCGACCTGGCATCTACAGGCCCAAGGGAAAGTGCTTGATCGCAAATATCACGCCGGTGCCAGTCATCTGGTGACTAGGAGCTCTATAGCGCTTGCACTCAAAAACCCGCCCTTCGTCAAAACCAATGTTGCTACACCCTGCATCCCAGTAGGTCGCCAGACGCTATATTTCTTCCCGGACAAGGTGCTCGTATTCGAAGCCAACGGAGTGGGCGCTGTGTCCTATGAAAACCTGAAGGTTGACATTTCAACGACCAACTTCATCGAAGATGGTGCTGTTCCGAAAGACGCCGAGATCGTCAACACGACCTGGAAATTTGTGAACAAAAAAGGTGGCCCAGACAGACGCTTCAAGAACAACCGAAAGCTACCCGTAGTGCGCTACGAAGAAGTTCAATTTTCGAGCAATACAGGCTTGCTCGAGCGCATTCAAATATCTTGTGTGGGACGCACATTCAGCTTGGCGCAAGCAATCAGCAGCATTGGCCACGTACAAGGGGAGCGCCAGTAGCTACCTTCCTCAACCCAACACAAACGAGCAGAGCAGGCGGCTCTGCGGTTTCAAGCCCGGCCCTGACCATCAAAACAGAACACAGCCGGCTTTTGTGGTGGCGGCCTTGGCCATGGCGGCTGCGGTGTTGGGCTACCTCTTCGGCCTGTGACGCGAGCTGCGGATTCACCTGAAATTTCCCACCCACATTCTCCCTTGTGGGCCTACAAAGGCCGTCGCTAGATTCGCTCCCTGTCACGGTCAATCCCGTGGCCGGGGTGTCGCAGCCCCGTGCACCGTTGTTCGCGTATAAGCGCCAAAGCATTCCTGCACAGGCGCTTTTTCTTGCCTGCTGCGTAGTGCAGTCATGGCGGATCGTGCGGGGCAGGCTTCGGCCTGGCCGGTTATATGCGCATCAACGGTGCCGGTACTGCGACCCCCGCACGATCCGCCGCCCCTCTCTCCGGGCTGGCGGTTTCTCCCTCCCAGAAGGAGCAACGGAAATGCACTGTCGCTTACATCTTGCTGTGTTCACCTTGCCGTCCCCCCTGCCCTGCGTCCTCGCCCTGGAGGTGTGCCATGGTTGATCCGAAACTGGTGCCGCTGCACCATCAGTCCTTCGAGGATGTTCTGTTCGTGAATGCCGGCGCGCCCGCGGCGCATCTGTACGATGCCGCCGCGCGCCGTCTGGCGGCGCTGGAGGACCTGTTGCACGTGCTGGAATGCCACGATGGCGACGACGTGCTGGTGCAGGAAACCTCGCGGTTGGCTTCGGCGCTGGTGCCGCTGGCCGGCGAGGCGCGGCACCTGTACGAGTTGGCCCAGCAACGGGCCGAGCGTAGCGGCGGCTGATCGCGCCGCCTGGATGGCCGAAGGCCGGGGCCTGTGCTTCCTTGTGGAGGCGCGGGCTCCGGCCTTCGGCTTTGATGGGCAATGGGTAGCCGGGTCAGTTCGCTCCGGTGTCGCTCACCAGCAGCTGCTCCACCCGCACGCCCGGCATCATCCGCCGCAGGCCCTCGGCCAGGCGCTCGCCGGCTTCGTGCAGGGCCTCCAGCGGCATGGCCGGCAGGCTTTCGAGGATGAACCACATCTGCCGGGCCTCGGCGTCCAGGCGCGTGCGCACGCCCTGGCGCCAGTTCCAGCGGCGGCAGGTGGCGCCCAGGTCGTCGCGCCAGATGACTTCGCCGGGCAGCGGCGGGTCGTTGGCCGGCTGGCCTTCCTTGAAGGTGTCGAACGGCTCGCTGCCGTCGGCGATGGCCAGCCGCGGCGTGCCGACGTAGGCGGCCAGGTTCTCGCCGCCCACCGGCAGCGCGTACTGGATGCTGATGGCGTTGTAGAGGTCCACCAGCGGGTCGATGCTCGGCAGGCTGCCGTCGCGCAGCACGCGCTTGCGCAGGGCTTCCACCGAGCAGGGGGTGCGCTGGGGCTTGGCGCCGAAGCCACGGAACACCTCGGCCCAGGCGGCGATGTGCGCCTCGGCCCAGGCCGGGCCGCCGTCGAGCAGCACCCGGCAGGCGCGCTCCACGGCCTCGCCGGCTACCTCCGGGCGCAGGATGGGCGCGGCCTCGGCCGTCAGGCTCAGGGCGCGGAAGCCGGGGGCCAGGCGGGCGACCTCAGGGTCGATCAGGGGCAGTACGGGTTGCATCGAAGCGTCTCTCTATCGGCGGTCGGAGGGGGCTGGCGCGGGCTATTTCTAGCACCGCGGCGGGGCGCACTCCAGATCGACTCCGATGATTTCAGCGAATGCGCGATCAGTTTTCCTAATGCCCGGGGCGTGTGGTTCGCCCGGCTGGCATCGCTGCGGCATGCAGACAGCCAGAAGCGACAGCCCCCTTCCCGCCGAGCTGGCCGTTCGGACAAGATAGACACGCCCCGCCGGGGCGCTTTCGCACGTGTCCCCTTCCCTTTTCTGCCGGTGCCCCATGCAACCTCGCGATCTCGTCGCCTACCTGTATCTCGCTGTGGCCTGGGGCCTGTCGTTCCTGGTGCTGCTCAAGGCGATAGCCGGCTTCGGCTGGGTGGGCGCGGTGAGCTTCCGCGCGCTGATCGCCAGCCTCACCCTGCTGGCGGCGGCTCGGCTGAGCGGGCGGGTGCTGGACTTCCGCGGCCTGTGGCGGCCGCTGTGCGTGGTGGGCGCCACCACGGTGGCCGGCCAGCTGATCGGCATGACCTTCGCCACGCCGCTGATCGGCACCGCCATGGCGGCGATCTTCGTGGCGGCCATCCCGCTGTTCTCCATGGTCATCGGCCGCCTCTGGGGGCTGGAGCGCATCACCCTGGCCGGGGCCTTCGGGCTGGCCCTGGGGCTGCTGGGCATGCTCCTGCTGGTGGGCTTCCCGGCGGTGCCGGTGACGCCTTCCTTCATGCTCGGCTGCGCGGCCTCGATCTTCGGCGGCGTGTGCGCGGCCTTCGGCAGCAACTACGCGGCGCTGCGCCTGCGCACGGCGGGCCCCTGGGAGGTGACCTGCGGCGCCTTCCTGGTGGGCGGTCTGCTGACCCTGCCGCTGCTGTACTGGGTGCCGCCGCCAGGCGTGCCCTCGGCGCTAGACGTGCTCTACCTGCTGCTGTGCGGCTGCATGATGAGCGCCTTCAACTACGTGGTGTACTTCCACCTGGTCGCCCGCATCGGCGCCACCCGCACCATCAGCGTGGAGTTCGTGGTGACGGTGGTGGCGGTGCTGGTGGGCGCGCTCTGGCTGCACGAGCCGCTGTCGCTGGTACAGGGGCTGGGGGCGCTGATCATTCTGGCGGGGTGTGCGTTGGTGCTGGGGTTGGTGCCCGGGGTGAGGCGGCGGGGGGCGGTTTGAGGTTGGGGCTTCGGGCTTCGGGTTTCGGGCTTTGGGCTTCGGGCTTTTGTAGGAACGAGCTTGCTCGCGAACAGAGTTACCCGGTAGCTGTGGTGCTTCGGATTGACTCCGTCCCCTCTCCCCAGCCCTCTCCCTGAAGGGAGAGGGAGCTTGTCCGTGCCGAGAGAGGGAATGGAGTCAGCCGGAAACCTTCGGTGTTGCCGGCTGACTCCAGAACATCCAAACACACCGAACGGTCCCCTCTCCCTTCAGGGAGAGGGTTAGGGAGAGGGCGCTCTTCAGGGCCCACACCATGCCCAATTCGAAGCCCTGTTCGCGAGCAAGCTCGCTCCAAAAAACAAAAAGCTCCCCGCCTCAGGACAAACTACGCACCCCCTCCCCCGTCGACGCCACGCCGCTGTCCACCTCTTCCATCTCCAGATACGCCGTCTCGCGCATCACGAACGAACAAACCGCCACCAGCGCCATCGCCGCCGCGCCATACAGCGCCACGTAGACCGGCTGGTGACCACTGGCGATAAGGATCGCGGTAGCCGCGCTGGAAGCAGTCCCACCACCCAGCGCAGCCCCCAACTGGTAGCTGGCGGAAATGCCCGAATAGCGCATCCGCCGCGGGAACTGTTCGGCGAGGAAGGCCGGGATCGGGCCCTGGGTGGCGCCCATGAAGAAGCCCACGGCCAGGTAGGCCAGCAGGGCCAGCGCCAGGTGGTGGGTGCCCAGCAGCGGGAAGAAGGCGAACAGCCCCAGGGCCATGATGGCCGCACCGAAGATCATCACTGTGCGGCGGCCGTAGTGGTCGGACAGGTGGCCGAAGAACGGCGCCGAGATGACGATGGCGATGGACAGCGCGAAGTCGAACAGCAAGGCCTGGCTGCTGCTGTAGCCGATGTCGGTGGCGTAGGCGAGGAAGAAGGTGCTGATGTAGGCCACGGTGATGTAGCCGAAGGCGATGCCGGTGCACAGCAGCAGCTCGCGCGGGTGCTGGCGCAGGGCTTCGAGCAACGGCAGGCGCGCCTTGGGCTGGGCCTTGGCCGGTTGCGCCGGCGCCGGGTTCTGCAGGCGCGCGTAGAGGCCGACCAGCACCAGCACGCCGCCGAGCCAGAACGGGATGCGCCAGGCGATGCCGCCCAGGTCGTCGTCGAAGGCCAGGCTGACCAGGGCGAACACCGCGGAGCCGAAGATGCCGCCGATGCCGATGCCCATGCTCGTGAAGCTGCCCCACAGGCCGCGGCGGCCGCGGGGCGCCACCTCGATGCCGAACAGCGCGGCGCCGCCCCATTCCCCGCCCGCGGCGAAGCCCTGCACCAGGCGCAGGCCCACCAGCAGGATGGGCGCGGCGATGCCGAGGCTGGCGTAGTCCGGCAAAAAGCCGATCAGCAGGGTGCTCATGCCCATCAGCAGCAGCGTGGCGACCAGCGCCTTCTGCCGCCCGTAGCGGTCGCCCAGGTGGCCGAACACCACGCCGCCCAGGGGCCGGGCGAAGAAGCCGGCGCCGAAGGCGGCGAAGGCCACCAGCACCGCGGTGAGGCGGTCCATGCCGGGGAAGAACAGCTTGGGGAAGACCAGGGCGGCGGCGTAGCCGTAGATGACGAAGTCGTAGAACTCCAGCGCGGTGCCCATGCCGGAGACGCAGAAGGTTTTGAACGCCGAGCGCGAGCCGGGCGTGGGGGTGTGGTCGATCATGGTGGTCTGCTCTTGTTCTTGTGGCAGCAGTGTTCCGCGCGGCGGCCGGGTGGCCGCCGCGGGGGTGGGTCGTTCAGCTCAGAAGCGCAGGGAGCCGTCGCGGGCCAGGGCCTGCGGATTGCCGGCGTGGTACTCCAGGTTGCAGCCGACGCTGTCCAGGCCGATGGTCAGCAGGGTTTCCCAGCGCTCGGTGTCCGGCTGCGACAGGTCCGGGTGGAAGCACACCACCGCCTGCTCGCCGGCCTCGCCGCAGAAGGCTTCGGCGCGCTGCGCCAGGCCCTCGCGGGCCATGCCCGGGGCCATGGCCGCCAGGTGGTCGAAGCGCGCGTAGGTGGTGGAGACGTCGGCGGTGCGCTCGCCGCGGGCCTGCTGCGGGTCGACGAAGTGGTTGGTGTGCAGCACCCAGCCGTCGGCGCGCGGCGGCACCACGGCGGTGGCCGCCGGGCTCATCTCGATGCTGGCGGCGCGCAGTTCGGCGTCGTCGCGGCTGAAGCAGGTCAGCACGGTGGAGGCGCTGACGCGGGCCGAGCCCACCAGCTCGATGGCCTCGGCCACGCTTGTGGCCTCTTCCAGCACGCGGCGGGCGATGGCGTGCACCGGCACCCCGGCCTCGGCGTTGTCGCCGGCGTGGTGGAGGATGTTGAAGTGCATGCCCAGGCCGGCGCTGTTGACGCCGATCTTGCCGAGCATGCCGAACTCGGTGAACAGCTTGACCGTCAAGCCGCTGCCGGCGGCCAGCTGCAGCAGCAGGCCGTGGGGCACCAGGCTGTCGTGCCAGTCCCAGGTCTGGATGCTCAGCGGCGCGGCGGCGCCGTGGGGCGCGTAGACCGCGGTGGAGCACTCGCCCTCCACCGGCTGCGCCGGCATCACCGCGAGGATTTCGGTGCGCGCGTTCAGCGCCGCCAGTTGCCACAGCGGCAACTGCACGCCGGCGGCCAGGCCTTCGATCTCCCGGGCCAGCGCCGGGCACCAGGCGTCCAGCGCGGCCAGGCTGGCCTCGCCGATGCCGCGCACCTGTTCGGCGGGCACGCCCACGCGGGGGAAGAAGTCGAGGTACAGCGCCACTGTGCGCCGAATCTGTTCTGCCCACCGCTCTCCAATCTGCCGCCCGCGCTCGAACGGCTCGCGGGTTTCGCTCACGAAGGAATGGATGATCACTGCAAGGCTCCTTTGTCGATTTGGAAAAACGCTGGGCGGGCTTCCCCGCCCGGCTGATCAGCGCTGGGCTGTCAGCGGCCGGTTGTAGACTTCGCGGCCGGCGAACCAGGTGGTCAGCACCTGGGTGTCACGCAGGGCTTCGGGTTCCGCGGTGAAGACGTCGCGGTCCAGCAGCACCATGTCGGCCTGCTTGCCGGGCTTGAGCGAACCGATGCTATCTTCCAGGCGGAGCATGCGCGCGGCATTGAGGGTGTAGGCCTGGAACATCACCTGGCGGTCGATGGCTTCGTCGGCGTTGAGCACGCCCTTGGGGCCCTTGCGCGTCACCGCCTGGTAGATGGCCTTCCACGGGTCGGGCGTGGTGATCGGCCAGTCGCTGGCCCCGGCGATGGTGGCGCCGTGCTTGAGCAGGGAATGGGCCGGGTAGGTGTACATGAAGACCATGGCGTCCACGTAGGGTTTGACGAGGTCGATGCTCGATTCATCCGCACTGGCCCAGTAAAGCTGCATGGAGGCGATCACGTCCAACTGCCTGAAGCGCTCGAAGTCCTTGGGGTTGACCATCTGCAGGTGGGTGATGGAGTGCGGGATGCCGCTGTGGCGGTCGCGGCGCGCCTGGGCCATGCCGTTGAGCGCCTCGTGGATGGCGCGGTCGCCGATGGCGTGCACGTGCACCAGCCAGCCGCGGGCGTCGGCGGCGCTGACCAGCTCGCCGAAGTGCTTGGGGTCGATCAGCAGTTCGCCGAACTTGTGCGTGTTCTTGTAGGGCTCGAGCATGGCCGCGCTCTGCGCCGGCACCTCGGCCACGCCGTCGGCGAAAATCTTGATGCCCGGCAGCGTCAGGTTGGGCACGCCGAGGAACTGCTGGCGCACCTTGTCCAGCTCGTCGAGGTCCTTCGGGGTGGCCTTGGAGTCGGCCATCAGCAACGCGGCGACGTGGGCGGACAGGTCGCCCTTCTCGGCCAGCGCCTTGTAGATCGGCAGCACACCGGTGGAGGCGTTGGTGATGTCGGCGCCGGGGATTTCGTTGGCCAGCGGGTCCATCCAGGCGGTGATGCCCAGGCTGTTGTAGTAGCGCAGCGCGGCATAGGCGCCGCGGGTCAGCTCCTCGGTGCTGGGCAGCGGCAACAGCGCCTGCAGCGGGTAGAGCCCGGCGTCCACCAGGAAGCCGTTGGGGGTGCCGTCGGCGTGGACGCCGAGGGTGGCTTTCTCCTCGCCCTTGAGCGTTGCGACTTTCGCCGCGTCCACCTTGGCGAGCTTCAGCATGGCCTGGTTGGCCCAGCCGGTGTGCAGGTCCCAGCCGACGAAGAGGATCGGCACCTGGGCCCATTCGCCCTGGTTGAAGGTCTTCTCCAGCCCCGGGATGTCGCCCCAGTAGGTGGACGGCAGGCCGCCGACGCTGAGGAACTCGCCGCGCTTCGCCTTGCCGTTGTCGCGCCATTCGCGCAGCTTTTTCTCAAGCTCGGGCACCGGCAGCAACTCGCCGTCGAGGTTGGCCTGGAGCATCTGCAGGCCGCCCTTCACGGTGTGGCTGTGGGAGTCGATGAAGCCGGGCATCAGCACCTTGCCCTGCAGGTCGACGACGCGGGTGCCGGCGGCCTTCAGGCGCAGCACCTGCTCGTCGCTGCCCACCGCCAGGACCTTGCCGTTCTCGATGGCCACCGCCTGTTGCAGGCCCTGGCCGGGCTCGGCGGTGTAGACCTTGCCGCCGTGGAGGATGAGGTCAGCGGCGGCCATACTTTCCGCTGAGGAAAAAGCACAGGCCATGGACACCAGCGCCGGAATCAGTATTTTCATGGGTTCGCCCAGATTCTTGTTGTGTGAACGCAGGTTAACCAAAGCCCGGCACGGCTTTAATGCCGATTTTTTGCACAACTTCTGTGCCTGACAGGAATAGATAAATGGACAAGATGACCGCCCTGACCATGTTCGTCGCCACCGCCGACCACGGCGGCTTCAGCCGCGCCGCCGAACACCTGGGCAAGACGCCCTCGGCGGTGACCAAGGGCGTGGCGCAGCTGGAGGCGGAACTCGGCGCGCGGCTGTTCGAGCGCACCACCCGGCGCATGGCGCTGACCGAGGCCGGGCAGATCTACCTGGAGGGCGCGCGCCAGGCGCTGCTGCACCTGCAGGCGGCCGGCGCGGAAGTGGAGCAGTTGCAGAAGGACCTGCGCGGCACCCTGCGCATCGCCGCCCCGCCCTCCTTCGCCCCGGCCTTCCTCAACCAGGTGTGCTGCGCCTTCCTCGAGGATTACCCGCAGGTGCGCCTGGAGGTGGACCTGCAGGACGAGTTCGCCGACCTGGTGGAAGGCGGCTACGACCTGGCCCTGCGCGACGGCCCTGTCGACCTGCCGGGGGTGATCGCCCAGCCGCTGCTGGAGAACCACCTGCTGCTGTGCGCCAGCCCCGCGTACCTGGCGCGCAAGGGCATGGACGTGACCCTGGAGAACTACACCGAGCACGACTGGCTGATCTTCCGCCACCCCATGCTCAACCGGAACTTCTGGTGGGTGAACCGCGACGGCGAGCGCATCCGCCTGAAACAGCCGGTGCCGCGCCTGGCCAGCGACAACTACGACTTCCTGCTCGCCTGCCTGCTGGCTGGCCGCGGCGTGCAGTTCCTGCCGCAATGGAGCGCCCTGCCCTACCTGGCCCGCGGCGAACTGGTGGAACAGCTGCCGGACTGCTGGCGCGACCAGAGCGCCTTCGGCGCCACCATCCACGTGATGTTCCTGCCGCACCGGCGCAACACGCGCAAGGTGCGGGTATTCATCGAGGCCCTGAAGGCGCACCTGCGGGCGCAGGGGTTGGGCTGAGGCCCGGCGCATGACGCTGTTGTAGGAGCGGGCCCTGCCCGCGAATCGCGCGCAGGGCGCGCTCCTACAGGGGAACGGCGTAGGTGGGGCAGCGTAGGAGCGGATCTCATCCGCGATCCGCGCCGGGGCATCCGGTTATCGCGGACAAGGTCCGCTCCTACGGGGGGAGGACTACCGTGCCTGACCTGTAGGAGCGGGCCCTGCCCGCGATTCGCGCGCAGGGCGCGCTCCTACAGGGGAATGGTGTGGGTGGGGCAGCGTAGGAGCGGATCTTATCCGCGAACCGCGCCGATACCTCCGGCTATCGCGGACAAGGTCCGCTACGGGGGGAGGACTACCGTGCCTGACCTGTAGCGGGCCCTGCCCGCGAAATCGCGCGCAGGGCGCGCTCCTACAGGGGGCTCAGGTAACGCTGCAGGATCGCCTGGTACTCCCCGCCCTCGACCAGCTCGCGCATGGCCCGGGCATAGCGCTCGACGAACGCCGGCGTGGTGCTGCGCTTGCTGAAGGCGACTTCTGCCGCATCGCTGGAAACCACCACGGCGGTGGGGCCGATGCGCTTGCTCAGGCCCAGTTGCTCCAGCTCGTAGAGGCCGCTGTTCTCGTCGGCGATGATGCCGTCGAGGCGGCCCTTGTCGATCATGTGCCAGAGGTTGCCGCGGCTGGGGTTGAAGAACACCCGGCTGGCGAAGTCATGGTTGGCGAGCAGCTGCTGGTAGGACTCGCCATAGCTCACGCCGACCTGCGCGCCCAGGCGGAACGAGGTGCCCAACAGGTCCAGCAGGCCATGCAGACCGTCCCGGGCCGGGTCGCCCTTGCGCATGAACAGGATGTTCCGCGAGGGCTGCAGGATGATCCCGGAGAAGTAGGCGTAGACCTCCCGCTCCGGCCGGCGGAAGGCCCCCGGCAATACGTCGAGGCGGCCCTGCTCCAGCTCCTTCAGCGCCCGCGCCCAGGGCAGCTTGACCAGCGTCACCTGGCAGCCCAGGCGCTCCAGGGTGAGCCGGTTGATGTCGACGTTGATGCCGCCGATCTCGCCATTGGGCAGGAGCATGCTGAAGGGCGGGTCGTCGTCCCAGCGCAGGGTCTTGCCGCAGGCCGGCGCCAGGGCCGGCAGTAGCGCCAGCAACGCCAGGCACAGGCGGGGCAGCAGGGACGCGAATCTCGTTGCGGCTCGGGACAAGGTCACGGCTCTCGGCATTATTGTGTCCGGCGAGTCTAGTGGTTCGCGGTCTCTGTCAGCCAGAGCCGTATGACCATTCCGTCAGGCAAAAGCAACCGCCTGGCTAGACCGCCACGCCGAGCAGCCGCGCGATCTCCTCGGCCACCAGCGCCGGTTCGCTGAGGATCAGCCCGTGGCCCGAGCGCTCGGCCAGCACATGGCGGCCCTGGGGCGACTGCCGGGCGCGGTAGGCATGGGCGGCGTTGGCTGCCGCGCGGATGCACTCGCTCATGCCGAAGTCCGCCAGGGCGCCGGAGATGACTGTCAGTGGGATATCCGGTAGCACCGGCGGTTGGTTGCGATAGGTTTCCAGCGCCGCCACCAGGCCGGCCAGCTCGGCGCCGCGGGTGTGCATCACCGACATGCTGAAGCCTTCCCGGCGCAGGTCGGCGAGTACGTCTTCGGGTAGCACCGCGATGGCCTTGCGGTAGCAGCGCTCCAGCAAGCCGCAGCGGGCCAGCAGCCAGCTGGCCGCGTGGGCGAATTTCTCCAGGCGGCGGAAGGCCGGGGTGAAGATCAGTTCGCAGGCTTCGTCGGAGACGTCCGCCAGCACCAGCCCGGCGATGCGCTCCGGCCGCGCGGCGGTGGCGGCGCGCACCAGGGGGCCGCCGCCGCTGTGCGCCACCAGCACGAAGGGCCCGGGGCCGAGGTGGTCGAGCAGGTCGTTGAGGTCGTCGGCCATCCGCTGCATGCTGCGCGGCCGGGCGTCCGCCGGGCTGCGGCCGAGGCCGCTGCGGTCGTAGACCACGGCGCGGGTCCACTGGGCCACCAAAGGCTGGACCAGCCCCCAGAAGGAACGGCTGGCGGCCAGGCCGCTCTCGAACACCACGGTGGGCGCCTGCCCTTCCGCCGGGCCTGGGAGGGTCTGGTAGAACAGCTCGCGGCCGTCGCGGGTTGGTGCCAGGCCGGGGGTGCCCTGGGTGGGTGCGGGGGCTGGGGGCATGGGGTGTCCTGGTGGGGTGTGGCGGTAGGTGGCGAATGATAATCATTATTTGTAGATTGGCGATATGTTGTTGCCTTGGTGTGTCTGGTTGCCTTGGTGTGTCTGGTCGACTCTGCTCCCTCTCCCCAGCCCTCTCCCTGAAGGGAGAGGGGGCTTTGTCCGTGCCGAGAGAAGGAATGGCTTCAGCCGGCAACTCAGTACAAGCCGGCTAACGCTGAATATCAGCGCACTCCGAACGGTCCCCTCTTCCTTCAGGGAGAGGGTTAGGGAGAGGGAAAGGCGCCAAACCAAAACACCGAAGCCACCGGTGAACACAACGCCCCGTAGGATGGCGTTGAGCGAAGCGATACCCATCACCGCCACCGCATGGGTATCGCAAGCTCAACCCATCCTACGAAAAGCACCTCGGCCCCATCGGTGAAAAGCCCCCTACTTCGCCTTGTTCTCCCGCAACATGCGCCTGGGAATCCCCAGCAGTATGGTCAGGCCACCCGCGATCAACACCAGCGCAACCGTATACATCCCCCACGACAGGCTCCCCGTCGCCCCGCGCACCCAGCCGATGACGATGGGCGCGGTCAGCCCGCCCACCTGCCCCAGGCTGCTGATCAGCGCGATGCCTCCGGCCGCCGCCGTGCCGGACAGGAAGGCGGTGGGAATGGTCCAGAACAACGCCGTCACCGAGAGATAGCCGACGCACATGATCGACAGCAGGACGATCGACAGCGTCCAGTTCGACGGCAGGTAGCCGATGGCGGCGACGGCGCCGGCCACCACCAGGATGCAGGCCATGAAGTGCCAGCGGCGCTCCACCACCCGGTCGGAGTTCCAGCAGACGATGAGCATGCCGACCGCGCCGACCACCCAGGGCAGCGCGGAGAGCAGACCGATGTACCAGACGTTGGTCACGCCCGACTGCTTGATCAGCGTGGGGGCCCAGAAGTTCAGCACCGAGCCGGCCCAGGGAATGACGAAGTAGCCGAAGGCGGCGATGTAGACCCAGGGGTTCCGCAGCGCTGCGGAGAAGTCGTGGCCCTTCTCGACGGCGGCCTTGGCGCTGGCGTCCTCGGCCAGGTGCGCCTGGACGATGGCCTTTTCCGCCGGGCTGAGCCACTTCGCCTGCTCCGGCTTGTCGGCCAGGTAGAAGTAGGCGATCACGCCGGCGACGATGGACGGCGAGCCTTCGAGCAGGAACAGCCACTGCCAGGCCTTCAGCCCGTACACGCCGCCCATGTTGTGCATGATCCAGCCGGAGACGATGCCGCCGATGGTGCCGGCCGCGGCGATGCCGAGGATGAACCTGGAGGTGACGCGGGCGCGGCGCCCGGACGGGTACCAATACGTCAGGTAGAGAATCACCCCGGGCAGGAAGCCCGCCTCGGCGCAGCCCAGCGCTATGCGCGCGACGTAGAACTGCATGGGGGTCTGCACGAACATCATGCAGGTGGAGATCAACCCCCAGAGGATCATGATCCGGGAGATGGTGACCCGCGCGCCGAAACGCTGCAGGCACAGGTTGCTCGGCACCTCGAAGAGGATGTAGCCGACGAAGAACAGGCCCACGCCGAAGCCGTAGGCGGCTTCGCTGAGGCCGATGTCGGCGCTGAACTCCAGGTGGGCGAAGCTGATGTTCACCCGGTCGATGAAGCCGAGCACATAGCAGATGAACAGGAAAGGCAGGATTCTGAGGTTGAGTTTCCGATAGGTCGCGTCGACGTCCGACGGGTTCAGTTCGGCCAGCGTTATTGCGGGGGTTGCTGATTGCATCGTTGTTCTCCACCCGTTGGCTGCCTGCGCAAAGCATGCAAAAGCCCTTGCCCGCTCTTCGCAGAGGGACAGCCGCTATTCGATTGATCGTGCTGGTGAGTGCGGGTCAGCCTCGCGGCCGGCCCAGGCGCGAAAGACCCGCGGGAGGCCTCAAGGCTCCCGTTCGGCGCCGAATACGCCGCGCTCGGCGAGCGCCTTTATCTGCGCACTGGAAAAGCCACACGCCATGAGCACTTCGTCGCGGTGCTCGTCGAGCCGGGGCGGCCGCCTGCGCAAGGCGCCCGGCGTGCGCGCCAGCTTCACCGGAATGCCCGGGCCGCTGTAGCCCTCCTCGTCCATGACCATCTGGCGATGCAGCGTATGCGGCGCCTGCGCCACCGTCCCGACGTCAAGGATGGCCGCCGCCGGCACGCCCTTGCGCAACAGCTCCTCGCCGAACGCCTCGCCGCGGACCTGCCCGAACAGCCGTTTCAGCTCGACTTCGAGCGCGGCCCGGTTCTCGACGCGCAGCCCGTTGCTGGCGTACCGCGCATCGTCCGCCAGGCCGGGCGCCCCCAGCAGTTGGGCGAGCAGGCGGAACTGCCGGTTGTTCGCCACGGCGACGAATATCGGCGCGCCCGCCGTCTCGAACAGGTCGTAGGGCACGATGTTCGGGTGGCCATTGCCGACCGGTTTGGGCGGCACCTTCGAGGCCAGGAAGTTCGCCAGGTACGGGTGCGCCATGCTTACCCCGCTGTCGTACAGGGCGACGTCGGCCATCTGCCCGCGGCCGCTGCCGTTGCGCTCGTGCAGCGCCAGCAGGGCCGCGAGCGCCGCGTTCATGCCGGTGCACATGTCGACGATGGGCGAGCCCAGCCGGACCGGCAGCCGCCCGGGTTCGCCATTGATGCTCATCAGGCCGGACAGCGCCTGGACCACGGCGTCGTAGCCGGGCAGTTCGCCGAGCGGGCCGTCGTCGCCGAAGCCGGTGATGCGGCAATGCACCAGCCGGGGCAAGCGCCGGGTGATCTCCAGCGGCGATTCGATGCCCCAGGCGCGCAGGGTGCTCGCCTTGAAGTTCTCGATGAGCACGTCGGCGCTTTCCAGCAGCGTCCAGAACACTTCGCGGCCGGCCTCGGAGCCCATGTCCAGGGTGATCGCCCGCTTGTTGCGGTTCACCGCGTTGAAATAGGCCGCGCTGCCCTCCACGAACGGCGGGCCGAAGCCCCGGCACTCGTCGCCCTCGGGGCCTTCCACCTTGACCACGTCGGCGCCGTGATCCGCCAGTATCTGCGCGGCGAAGGGCCCGGCGAGGACCCGCGAGGCGTCGATGACGCGCAGTCCTTCCAGTGCGCCGGCCATCACACACCTCCCCCGACGTGCCAGGCGAAGCGGCCGTTGGCCAGGTCCTTGTGGGTGACGCTCAGCGCCAGCCGGTGGTTGTGCGCATCGGCGGCGCCTTCCAGCAGGCCGTTCCAGATGTCGAAGACCGCCGGGTGCAGGGCCTGTGCCTGGCCGAACAGCGTCCATCCGCGCTGGCTGATGGCGTAGCCGTCGGCGCTTTCCTGCACCCTGACCTCGTCCCCCTGGGCCCGGGCCAGCCTGGCCAGGAAGTCGACGAAGGCGTGCAGCGACTTGTCCTGCGCCACGCCCAGACGCGCCGCCGTCTCGTGATAGCACTGCATGGCGACCTGGCGCGCCGACAGGCGCAGCACGTTCACCGCCTCGCTGGGGCCGAAGAGGTCGACGGCGGTGGGCAGGGTCGAGCGTACGTATTCCATCGCATAGTTGCGGCTGGCCTTCTCGATGCGCGCCTGCGGCCAATCACTGGAGGGCAGCGTGGGCGCGGCGGCCGCGTCGAAGTCCGGGGCGTCTTCGTGGCGGGCGAAGCGCAGCCGCTCGTGGGGCGCCAGGGGCGCGTCGTATTCGTAGTAGTAGCCTTCCAGGCCGGATTGGCCATCGGCGGTCTGCTTGGTGCAGACGAAGCCCAGGCGCGGGTTGCCCAGGGTGACGCCGTTCTGCGCATGCCAGCCGCGCAGCATGGCCGCGGAAACCTCCGAGGGGATGCCGCACAGCGCGGTGCCCGACCAGATCCAGCGCGGCGGCGTGTAGCGCACCCAGGCCTTGCGGTCGCTCTCGTACATGTACTCGACGCAGACGCCGCCGATGTTGTTCGACAGGTAGTGATATTGCGCGGCGGCCACCGCGGGCGGGAGCTTGTCGATGCCCAGTTTCGCCAGGCCCTGGAGGAACCGTTCCGAGCGTTGCCGGCAGAACACCTGGTAGACCAGTTCCGCCGCGCGGGATGTGCCTTGCCGGGTCACCGAGGAAAGTACCATCCCGGTGAAAAACGAGTGGTACCAGTGCGCTACCGCATGCCATGCCTCGCTGGTTTCTTTATCGACTACCGTATTCATCTCTACTACCTTCTAGTTGTTTTAGGTTTGCCTGAGACCATCTACGACGTAATCCGCAATCTCTTCTGCAACTTTCAGCCGCTGCATATCCGTTTCGCCCGGTTGGCGGCGATACCACATGGTCGTCCAGTTCAATGCCCCCAACAGCGGCTTGACCAACAGGTGCGAATCGACGGACTTGAATATGCCGGCGACGATTCCCTCCTCTATCACTTCGCGAAACAGCGCTTCGTATTCGTCGCGCATGACGATGAGCCGCTGCATTTCGGCGCGCTGGGCATCGGTCAGGCTGCCGGTGAGGTGCTTCTCGACGCCTTGCACGGTCACCCGCTGGTAGGACGTGTATTCCATCATCAGCCGGGTATGCTCGACCGCCATCCGCCGCAGCCGCTGGTCCGCGCCCAGGGCTAAGTCCGCGGCGATGGGCGCAACGCTTTCCAGGTTCATTTCCATGGCCCGCCGGTGCACGGCGGCGAACAGGTCCCCCTTGCTCCGGTAGTAGTAATAGACACTGCCCTTGGTAGCCTGAATCTGGTCCGCCACGTAATCGATCGAAGTTGCTTCATAACCAACTCTGGAAAACGCCTCTGCCGCGGCATCCAATATCGCCGACTGACGCAGCGGCATGTTTTCGTAACGGACGGATTTATTGGCCACACTTCATTCCTTCTTGTTCGGGTTTGCACACAACGAATGTTTTACCTGGCGCGCCAGGACCACCCGCTGGATCTCCGAAGTGCCTTCGTAGATTTCGGTGATCCGCTGGTCGCGATAATAACGTTCCATCGCGCTGGGCTTTACGTAGCCGCGGCCACCAAGAATCTGTAGGGCATCGTCCACAATGCGGTGGGAAGATTCGCTGGAGAACAGCTTGGCCATCGCCCCCAGCGCGACTATGTCGTCGCCACGGTCGTATGCACGGGCGGCTTCGTAGGTCAGCATGCGGGCCGCGTACAGCGAGGTGACGGCGTCGGCCAGTTTGAAGCCGACGCCCTGGTGGTCGATGATCGGGCGCCCGAAGGTGCTGCGTTCCACCGCATGGGCCGCGGCCTCCTCGAATGCCGCCAGGGCGATGCCGTTGGCCTGGGCGGCGATGACCACGCGGCCCACGCCGAGAGTGGCCAGCGCCAGGCCCAGGCCCTTGCCGGCTTCGCCGACGATGGCGTCGTCCTCGACGTAGGTGTCCAGCTTCAGGTTGGTGGTGGTGGTGCCGCGGATGCCCATCTTGTCTTCGTAGTGGTCGATCACCACACCCTCGGCGTCGCGGGCCACGACGAAGGCACTGATGGCCTTCCTCCCGGCGTTCTCGCCGGTGGCGGCAAAGACGATGAAGTGCCGGGAATGGCCGCCGTTGCCCAGCCAGCATTTCTCGCCGCGAATCCGCCAGCCCTTGCCCGAACGGGTGGCGGTGGTCTGCAGGGCGGCGGGGTCGGAGCCCGCGCCACGCTCGCTGAGCGCGAAGTTCACCGCGGCCCCGGTTTCGGCGAGCCCGCCCAGCAGCCGGCGCTTCTGCGCGTCGCTGCCGCCGAGCAGCACGGGAAACGCGCCGAGGGACAGGGCCGCCATGATCGCGGCGGTGGAAGCGCAGCCGCGCGCCAGTTCCTCGACCACGGCCACCAGCGCGCACAGCGACGCCCCTTCGCCGCCATATTCGCGGGGCACGAACATGCCGCTCAGGCGGTTTTCCAGCAGCACGGGCAGGTGTTCCAGCGGGTAGCGCTGGTCGCGGTCGATCTCGGCGGCCAGCGAGCGGAAATGGCGCTCGCCGAGCAACCGGGCGATCTCCTGCCAGCGGCGCTCGTCGGCGTTCAGCGGTGGGCTCCAGATGATGCTCATGGGAAATACTACCGAGTAGGTTTTCGAAAAGTGGCGACGCATCCCGGGCAGGCCGGAATCCCGTCTTGCGATCAACATACTACTCAGTATCCAAATCCGTCATCGCCCCGCCGGCAGCCCGTCCCGCTGCCCGCCAGGCAAGATGCCGCCCCTCTCCATCCCCCTTCCGCCGACGCTTCCCGACCCAGCCTCCGTCCCGCAAAGCAGCGCCAACCCTGACGTAGGATGGGTGGAGCGAAGCGATACCCATCACCCTGATAGCCACACCTACCAGGAACACTCCTACAGACATGGATGCCGCTTTACCCAGTCCAAACGACCAACGCCCTACCCGTCTATTCCGAGCCTTCCGTCCACCCCGGCGGAACCTTCTGCTATCCTGTGCGTCCTTTCGCTGTCGGTCACTGCCTTGACCGTGCTCCCCGTGACAGCCGCGCCCCGGCGCACCGCATAAGACCAAAGGACCCCTGATGACTACCTCCCCAACCGAACCGCGCAGCCGCGGTGCGGCCCTGGTGCTATTCGCCCTCGCCGTGGGCGGCTTCGCCATCGGCACCACCGAGTTCGCCACCATGAGCCTGCTGCCGCTCTTCGCCCCGGCGCTGGGCATCGATGCGCCCACCGCCGGCCATGTGATCAGCGCCTACGCCCTGGGCGTGGTGGTGGGCGCGCCGCTGCTGGCGGTGCTCGGCGCGCGCCTGCCGCGGCGCACCCTGCTGGTGCTGCTGATGGGGCTGTTCGCCATCGGCAACGGCCTCAGCGCGCTGGCGCCGACCTACCACTGGATGCTGCTGTTCCGCTTCATCAGCGGCCTGCCCCACGGCGCCTATTTCGGCATCGCCGCGCTGGTGGCCGCCTCGCTGGTGCCGCCGCACCGGCGCACGGTGGCGGTCGGGCGGATGTTCCTCGGCCTGACCGTGGCCACCATCGTCGGCGTGCCCCTGGCCAACTGGCTGGGCCAGGCCCTGGGCTGGCGCTGGAGCTTCGCGCTGGTCGCAGCCCTGGGCGTGACCACCATGCTCTGCGTGCGCCTGCTGGCGCCTTACTCGCCGCCCGAGGCCGGCGCCAGCCCGCTGCGCGAGCTGGGCGCGCTGAAGCGCGGCCAGGTGTGGCTGACCCTGGGCATCGGCGCCATCGGCTTCGGCGGCCTGTTCGCGGTGTACACCTACCTGGCCGACATCCTCGGCGCGGTCACCCACGTCTCCCCCGCCGTGGTGCCGCTGGTGCTGGCGGTGTTCGGCGTCGGCATGACCCTCGGCAACATGTTCATCCCGGTGCTCGCCGACCGCGCGCTGATGCCCACCGCCGGCGGCCTGCTGGTGTGGAGCGCGGTGGTGCTGGCGATCTTCCCGTTCACCGCCGGCAACATCTGGAGCATCGCGGTCTGCGTGTTCTTCGTCGGCTTCGGCGGCGCCCTGGGCACGGTGCTGCAGACGCGCCTGATGGATGTGGCCGAGGACGCCCAGGGCCTGGCCGCAGCGCTGAACCACTCGGCCTTCAACTTCGCCAACGCCCTGGGCCCGTTCCTCGGCGGCCTGGCCCTGGCCGCCGGCTACGGCTGGACCTCGCCGGGCTGGGTGGGCAGCCTGCTGGCCATCGGCGGCTTCGTGCTCTGGTCGATCTCCCTGGCCAGCAGCCGCCGCCAGGAAAGGGCCGCCCTGCAGGGCGACTGCTGAGAAAGCGCCGCGCTGCCGTCCGGCTGTGGCCGGCAGCGCCCGCTGCGCTGGGTTGATGCGGATCAAGCCGTCGCCCCCTGTGCGGCGTACAAGTGGTTGCAGTCCACTTCCCCGCCGGCTCCGCCAGGAGGCTTCCATGCGCACGCAACTGCTGCACACCCGCGATGGCCACTGCTACGTCCAGCTCGACCAGTTCCGGGTGCCCTTCCACGACGAGACCCAGGCCCGCGACTACCTGGAGCGCCTGCAGCAACGCCTGGCCGCGCCCCACGCACTGGCCGAGGCCCGCCGCCGCGACGCCGAGCAACGGCGCCAGGGCGGCTGAGCGCCTGCGATCAAGGGCGGCGCGCCGTGGGTCCGTCGTCCTTCTGCTGTTCCACCCAGAGCGAGCGCGGGTCGCAGATGATCCGCGACGGGTTGCCGATGGACACCAGGCATACGCGGTTCTCCCAGCGGTCCCAGAGGAACACGTACTGGGCGTCGCCGCCGGCGGGGGTGTAGCGCAGCATCATCCAGGCCACCACGGCGATGGCCCAGAGCGACAGCAGCAGGGCGAGGAACGCGACCATCTTCATGGCCGCGCGCCTCAGGGCCGGACCGCGAGAATGCCCGAATGCACCCGGTACAGCGCCTGTTCGGTGGTGCTGCCGATGATCTTCGCCAGGCCCGGGCGGTAGAGGGTGCCCATGACCACCACGTCGAAGCTTTTCTCGTTGGCGAATTCGCTGATGGCCTGGGTGGCCGCGCCCTTGACCAGGTGCTGGTAGGGCCGGCCGACGCCGAAGCGCTCGCCGATGCGGTCCATGCGCTGGCGCGAGCGGCCGCTCATCTGCTCGGCGACTTCCGGCGACCAGGCCACGGGCCCGGCGGCATAGGCCAGGTAGCCGCTGGCCAGGTCATAGGCCTGCAGCAGATGCAGCTCGGCGCCGCACTGCCGGGCTAGGGCCTGCGCCGACTCGACGATATGGTCGTTGAGCTGGTCGACGAGCACGTCGTCCTGGGACAGGTCCAGCGCGGCCAGCACCCGCTGCGGGCGCGGGTTGTCGGCGGTGCTGACCAGGTGCAGCGGCACCGGGCAGCGACGCAGCAGTTGCCAGTCCAGCGGCGTCATGATCGCCCGGCTCAGCGCCGGCTCGTACTGGCTGTCCTTCACCACCAGGTCGATGCCGTGCTGCTCCACCAGGCGCAGTGCCTCCTCCAGCGGGTTCTCGGTCCAGATAGCCTCGACGCCGACCTCAACGCCCTGGGCGCGCAGCTCCCCGGCGCGTTCCTCCAGCCAGCGTTCCTGGCGCAGGCGGGTTTCTTCGCGGGCGCGGGTCTGCAGCACGCTGTCGAGCACGCCCAGGCCTACCGGCAGGGCATCCAGGGTGACCATGTGCAGATGGCCGCCACCGGCCAGCGCCAGGGCCTTGGCCCGCGCCATGGCGGCGGAGTCACGGAGCAGGGGATCGCAGATCAGCAGCAGGCGCGTGTAGGCGTTCATGGGGGACCTCCGGAGGGGGACAGGGGTTGTGCCCTAAGCCTGCGCCTTCGCCGTTGCCGGCCCCTTGATGTGCATCAAACGCGCCGCAGCGCCTGCCAACCGGCAGCGACCCCGGCTAGTCGCCAGCCGGCGCCCGGGCGCTGCGCACTTCCCGGGAGACCTGGTTCTGGATGGCGTAGGCCGGCTCTTCCAGGGCGCTGAAGTTGCGCACGTACTGGCGGGCGAAGCCGTCCACGCCCAGCTCGCGGTACTGCTGCACGTGCTTGAGCTCGTGGGCCCAGAGGGCCAGGTTGTGCAGCGCGTCGTCCTCGTTGCGGAACACCACCACGTCGACCAGCGTCACGGCGACCACGTCCTGGTTCTGCAGCATGGCGCTGGCGGCGTCGACGTCCTGGCCCTGGCCGACGCGGTAGCGCACCGCCTGCAGCAGGTCGTCCGGGTACCAGGCCTGCAGTTGCACGCGCAGGTCCAGCGGCAGCGGCTGCACGCCGGCGGCCACCATGCGCTCGCGGGACTGGCTGAGCCACTGCGCCAGGGCGGGTGCGGCGACGTTGCGCGCGTCTTCCTGGAGCACGCCGAACACCCCATCGGGGTCGGCCACGCAGATGCAGCCGCCCAGGCAGACCTCCGACTGCCCGGCCGGGCAGGCATACAGCGCCGCGCTGGCGCTTAGGCCGGCGGCAAGGAGCAGTGAAAGCAGCGGACGCGACGGACGGGACTTCGACAAGCGGGGCTCCTGGGGTTCGGGCAGGCGGGCGAGTATACCCGCCTTGCTTCAGACAACGGCGGCGGGGGGTTAGCTCCCGGGAATGCCCCGGTGGTCAGCGGCGTTTCACGTAGGGCGCATAACGCCTATGGCGTTATCCGCCGTTTGGCCTTGGCTTCCGGCGGCGCCAGGGTTGACCTTGGCGTTGGCTATGGCCCCGGTGTATCGGCGGATAACCGCGAACGGTTATTCGCCCTACGCTCCCGGGAAGCACGGTCGTAGGAGGACCTTGTCCGCGATGGCCGGAACCAACGGCGCGATTCGCGGATAAGATCCTACGCTGCCCCGCTCGCGCCATTCCCCTGTAGGAGCGCGCCCTGCGCGCGAATCGCGGGCAGGGCCCGCTCCTACAGGTTGACGCCGAACAGCCCCCTCTCCCGCTTGCGGGAGAGGGCTGGGGTGAGGGTGCTCTACGGCCGCAACCGCAGCGGATCCACCAACCCCGCCGCAATAGCCATCCCCACCAGGTCGGCCAGGGTCTGCGCCTGCATGCGCTTCATCACCCGCGCCCGGTACAGGTCCACGGTCTTCACGCTGATATCCAGTTGCTCCGCCACCTCGCGGTTGGTGTAGCCGCGCACCAGCGGCAGCAGCACGTCGCGCTCGCGCGGGGTGAGCGCGGCGAGGCGTTCGTCCACCTCGCCCAGGCCGGCCTGCGAGGCGTGCTGGCGGGCGCGGGATTGCAGGGCCTGCTGCACGCTGTCGAGCAGCAACTGCTCGTTGTAGGGCTTCTCGATGAAGTCCAGCGCGCCGGCCTTGAAGGCGCGGATGACGATGGGCACGTCGGCGTGGCCGCTGACGAAGATCACCGGCAGCTCCAGGCCGCGCCGGCGCATTTCCTCCTGCACGCTCAGGCCGCCCAGGCCGGGCATGCGCACGTCCAGCAGCACGCAGCCGTGGGCGTCGGCCGGGCAGGCTTCGAGGAAGTCGCGGCCGCTGGTGAAGGGCAGCGCCTTCAGGCCCACCGACTCGAACAGCCAGACGGTGGACTCGAGCATGCCCGGGTCGTCGTCCACCACGTACACCACCGCCTCTTGCGGTACTTCCATGCCTTGCTCCCGTGCTTTTTCCATCATGCCTTGCCCCCTTCGCCGGCCGCCGGCAGCCAGCACTCCAGGCGCAGGCCGTCGGCCGCCGGGCGCGCGTCCAGGGTGCCGCCGAAGCCTTCGACCATGCCGCGGCTCATCGACAGCCCCAGGCCCAGGCCGTCCGGCTTGCTGCTGTAGAAGGGCGTGAACATGCGCCCCAGCGTCTCTTCGTCGGCCCCCGGGCCGTTGTCTTCCACCCACACGCAGAGCCGGCCGTCCGCCTCCAGCGCCGAGCCGATGGCGATGGCCGAAGGCGCGCCGGCGTGGCGCTCGCGGTTGGCCTCGATGGCGTTGCGCAGCAGGTTCAGCAGCACCTGTTGCAGCAACACCCGGTCGGCGTAGACCGGCGGCAGATTCTCCGCCAGCGCCTGGCCGATGGCTACCCCGCCCTGCCCCGCTTCCCAGGCGCACAGGCCGAGGGATTCGCGCACCAGCTCGTTGACGTCCAGCGCCTGCAGGCGGCGCTGGCCCTTGCGCAGGAAGGCGCGCAGGCGGCGGATGACTTCCGAGGCGTGGTTGGCGTGCTCGGTGATGCGCGCCAGGCCCTGGGCCACCCGCTGCGCCGCCTCCGGGTTGCTGCCCAGGGCCGCCAGGTAGCGCTGGCTGGCGCCGGCGTAGTTGACCACCGCGGCCAGCGGCTGGTTGATCTCGTGGGCGATGCCCGAGGCCAGCTCGCCGAGGGTGACCAGGCGCGCGCTGTGGGCCAGTTCGTCCTGGTGGCGGCGCTGCTGGTGCTCGCGCAGTTCGCGCTCGGTCATGTCGCGGGCCACCAGCGAGTAGTAGCGCTCGCCGCCGGCCGCGCGGTGGCCCAGCAGCACCAGCGACACCGGCACCGGCGCGCCATCGCCCAGCGGCCGCAGCTGGCCCTCGGCGCGCCACACGCCCTGGCTGTCGGCCGCCTTCCAGCCCTCCTCCGCCAGGCGTTGCAACAGGGCTTCGTCGAACAGCCCGGCGAGGCTCTCCGGCAGGCTGTCCTCGCCCAGGTTCAGCGCCTTGCGCGCCGCCGGGTTGGCGTAGTTGGGGCGGGCGCCGGCATCGACGAACAGCACCAGGTCGGCGTTGGCCTCCACCACCTCGGCCAGGCGCCGGCGGTTCTCCTCGGCGCGCACCCGCGCGGTGATGTCGCGGGACACGCTGACCACCTCCACCACCGCCCCGGTGTAGGTCTCGCGGATGGCGCGGCTGGCGGTCTCGAACCACAGGTAGTGGCCGTCGCGGTGGCGCAGGCGGTAGGTCAGGGTCGCGTAGCCGTCCTGTTCCAGGGCGTCGCGGGTGTGGCGGGCCACGCGCTTGCGGTCGTCCGGGTGCAGCAGCGGCAGCACCGACTGGCCGCGCATCTCCTCCGGCCAGTAGCCCAGCAGCGGCCAGGACGAGGGCGAGGCGTCGAGGATAACGCCGTCGAGGGTGCGCCGCGAGATCAGGTCGCTGGTGTTCTCGATGATCTGCCGGTACAGCCGCCGCGCCTGGGCCGCCTCGCGCTCGCCCTGGATCTGCGCGCTGGCCTCGCGGCCGCGCACCAGCACCTCGGCCTGGCCGGCGTCGGGGATGAAGCTCCAGAGGAAGTGCCGGCCACCCTGCTCGCTGGGCGCGTCCTGCACCGCGCGGGCCTGGGCCAGGCAACTGCGCAGCAGCTCGCGGTGGTTGCTCGGCAGCAGCTCGCGCACGTCATCCAGGCCCAGTTCGGCGGCCAGGCCATGCAGCGCCGGGTTGCCGTCGAGCAACTGCCCGTCGCCATCCAGCAGCAACGCCGGCAGCGGCTCGGCGGCCAGCAGCGGCGCGGTGCGGCGTGCGCCGCCGGCCAGTGCCATTACTTCACCCAGCAGCTCGCCGACCCAACCCAGCCAGGGCGTGGCGGCGGCATCCCGCGCGGCCAGCAGCAACAACCCGGGTTCGCCGCCCAGCGCCAGGTTCAAGGCCAGGCCATGGCTCCAGCCGGCGCGGCGCAGGCGCCCGCCCAGCCAGCCGGGCAGCGCCAGCAGTTCGTCCAGGGGCATGTCGCGGCGGCCGGCAAAGGCCGCATGCAGGGCCTCGTCGTTGGCCTGCAGCGGGTCGCCGGCGCCCGGAGGCAGGCGTTCGTCGCCCAGCGCCTCGTAGCTGCGCGAACGCGGCCGCCAGGCCAGGTAGAGCGCGCGCTCCAGGGGCGCGCGGGCGCGGCACAGGGCGAGCAGCGCATCGGCCTGGGCGGCGGCCGGCGCGGGCTCGCGGAGCAGGCGCACCAGGGTGTTGAGTTCAGGCATGGAGGCAGTTCCGGGTGCTTTTATTGGAATATAGTATTTATACCATAAGCATATGGTTGTACTTCCATAACTATCTCGGCATTGCTATAAATCGCCCCATCAGCCGCCCGACCCGCCTGCGGGCAGCCAAGAACAATGAGCTAACAATCAGCCACAGGGTGTCCATATGTCGATCTTCGAACAGGGTCTCGCGCCTGCCTCGGTCAACCATACCGCGCTGACCCCGCTGAGCTTCATCGAACGCACCGCCAGCGTTTACCCCGACCGCACCGCCGTGATCCACGGCAGCCTGCGCCGCACCTGGCGCGAAACCTACCAGCGTTGCCGCCGCCTGGCCTCGGCCCTGGCCTGGCGCGGCATCGGCCGTGGCGACACCGTCGCGGTGATGCTGCCCAACACCCCGCAGATGCTCGAAGCGCACTTCGCCATCCCGATGATCGGCGCGGTGCTCAACACCCTCAACGTGCGCCTGGACGCCGAGGCCATCGCCTTCATGCTGCAGCACGGCGAGGCCAAGGTGCTGATCACCGACCGCGAGTTCCACGACGTGATCCGCGCCGCCCTGGGCATGCTCGACCACCCGCCGCTGGTGATCGACGTCGACGACCCGGAATACGGCGAGGGCGAGCCGGTCAGCAGCCTGGACTACGAGGCCCTGCTGGCCGAGGGCGACCCCGAGTACGCCTGGGCCTGGCCGCGCGACGAGTGGGACGCCATCTCGCTGAACTACACCTCCGGCACCACCGGCAACCCCAAGGGCGTGGTCTACCACCACCGCGGCGCCTACCTGAACTCGCTGGGCAACCAGATGACCTGGTCCATGGGCCAGCACCCGGTGTACCTGTGGACCCTGCCGATGTTCCACTGCAACGGCTGGTGCTACCCCTGGACGGTCACCGCGCTGGCCGGCACCCACGTATGCCTGCGCCGTGTCGACCCGCAGAAGATCCTCACCCTGATCCGTGAGCACCGCGTCAGCCACATGTGCGGCGCGCCCATCGTGCTCAACGCGCTGATCAACATGCCCGACTCGGCCAAGGCCGCCATCGACCACCCGGTGCACGCCATGGTCGCCGGCGCCGCACCGCCGGCCAAGGTCATTGGCGCGGTGGAGGAAATGGGCATCCGCGTCACCCACGTCTACGGCCTCACCGAGGTCTACGGCCCGGTCACCGTGTGCGCCTGGCACGAGGAGTGGGACGAGCTGCCGCTGGACGAGCGGGCCAGGATCAAGTCGCGCCAGGGCGTGCGCTACCCGACACTGGAAGGCGTGATGGTCGCCGATCCCAAGACACTGGAGCCGGTACCGCGCGACGGCCAGAGCGTCGGCGAGATCTTCATGCGCGGCAACACCGTGATGAAGGGCTACCTGAAGAACCCCAGCGCCACCGAGGAAGCCTTCGCCGGCGGCTGGTTCCACACCGGCGACCTGGCGGTATGGCACCCCGACGGCTACGTGGAGATCCGCGACCGGCTAAAGGACATCATCATCTCCGGCGGCGAGAACATCTCCACCATCGAAGTCGAGGGCGTGCTGTTCCGCCACCCGGCGGTGCTGGAAGCGGCCGTGGTGGCGCGCCCGGACGAGCGCTGGGGCGAAACCCCGTGCGCCTTCGTCACCCTCAAGGCCGGCCACGCCGACACCGAGGCGGCGCAGATCATCGCCTTCTGCCGCGAGCACCTGGCCGGCTTCAAGGTGCCCAAGACCGTGGTCTTCACCGAGCTGCCGAAGACCTCCACCGGCAAGGTGCAGAAGTTCGTCCTGCGCGACTGGGCCCAGAAGCTCTGACCTCCCCTTCCCACTTGCGATAGCGCCCCGGCCAGGCCGGGGCGCCGAGGTACATTCATGCCCGACTACAAGGCTCCGCTGCGCGACATGCGCTTCCTGCTCACCGACGTGTTCGACGCCCCGGCCCTGTGGCGCCGCCTGCCGGCCCTGGCCGAACGGGTGGACGCCGACACCGCCGAGGCCATCCTCGAAGAAGCGGCGAAGATCACCGGCACCCTGCTCGCCCCGCTCAACCGCAGCGGCGACGAACAGGGCGCGCAATGGAAGGACGGCGCGGTGAGCACCCCGGCCGGCTTCCGCGAGGCCTACTCCACCTACGCCGAGGGCGGCTGGGTCGGCCTGGCCGGCAACCCGGACTTCGGCGGCCTGGGCATGCCGAAGATGCTCTCGGTGCAGTTCGAGGAGATGGTCTACGCGGCCAACGCCAGCTTCGCCCTCTACTCCACCCTCTCCGCCGGCGCCTGCCTGGCGCTGGATGCCCACGCCAGCGAGGAACTGAAGAGCAAGTACCTGCCGGCCATGTACGAAGGCCGCTGGGCCGGCTCCATGTGCCTGACCGAACCCCACGCCGGTACCGACCTGGGGCTGATCCGCACCCGCGCCGAACCCCAGGCCGACGGCAGCTACAAAATCAGCGGCACCAAGATCTTCATTACCGGCGGCGAGCAGGACCTGACCGAAAACATCATCCACCTGGTGCTGGCCAAGCTGCCCGACGCGCCGGCCGGCTCGCGGGGCATCTCGCTGTTCCTCGTGCCGAAAGTGCTGGTCGGTGAAGACGGTTCCCTCGGCGCGCGCAACCCGGTCAGCTGCGGCTCCATCGAGCACAAGATGGGCATCAAGGCCTCGGCCACCTGCGTGATGAACTTCGACGGCGCCACCGGCTGGCTGGTGGGCGAGCCGAACAAGGGCCTGGCGGCGATGTTCACCATGATGAACTACGAGCGCCTGTCCATCGGCATCCAGGGCATCGGCTGCGCCGAGATGTCCTACCAGGCCGCCGTGGGCTATGCCCGCGAGCGCATCCAGAGCCGCGCCCCGACCGGCCCGGTGGCCAAGGACAAGGCCGCCGACCCGATCATCGTCCACCCGGATGTGCGGCGCATGCTGCTGACCATGAAGGCCCTGACCGAGGGCGGCCGCGCCTTCGCCACCTACCTCGGGCAGCAGCTGGACATCGCCAAGTACGGCGACAACGCTGAAGAGCGCAGCCGCGCCGAAGGCCTGGTGGCGCTGCTCACCCCGGTGGCCAAGGCCTTCTTCACCGACACCGGGCTGGAAAGCTGCGTGCACGGCCAGCAGGTATTCGGCGGCCACGGCTACATCCGCGAATGGGGCCAGGAACAGCTGGTGCGCGACGTGCGCATCGCGCAGATCTACGAAGGCACCAACGGCATCCAGGCCCTGGACCTGGTCGGGCGCAAGGTGCTGGCCAACGGCGGCGAGCTGCTGGCGCTGTTCGCCGGGGAAATCCGCGCCTTCGCCGGAGCCGCGGCGGACGACGAGTTCAGCGCCCCGCTGCTGGAAGCCCTGGACCAGTTGGAAGCCCTCACCCGGCAACTCCAGGAACGCGCCAGGCAAGACCCGCGCGAACCCGGCGCCGCGGCGGTCGACTACCTGCACCTGTTCGGCTACACCGCCTACGCCTACATGTGGGCGCGCATGGCCCGCGCAGCCAGCGGCCAGGCCGATGACTTCCACCAGGGCAAGCTGGCGACGGCGCGTTTCTATTTCGCCCGCCTGTTGCCGCGCACCCAGTCCCTGGCCAGCGCGGTGCGGGCTGGCAGTGAAAGCCTGTATGCGCTGGAGGCCGAGCAGTTCTGATTCCCTGTTGAGCGTGTTGCGCGGCCAGTCCTTCGGGGGTGTGCCGCGCTTTTTTATTTTTGGCGAACGGTGCCAGCCGGTAGCCGTTGTGTTCGGGATGAACGCCGTCCCCTCACCCCAACCCTCTCCCAGAGGGAGAGGGGGCTTGTCCGTGCCGAGAGAAGGAATGGTTTCAGCCGGGGACCATCAGTGTTGCCGGCTAACTCCGAAATACCCGAGCACTCCGAACAGTCCCCTCTCCCTTCAGGGAGAGGGTTAGGGAGAGGGCGCTCTGCAGCACAGGCACCACCCCCAACCGGCAGAACACCGTTCGCGAGCAAGCTCGCTCCTACAAGTCCCCCCAGTCCCCATTACCCCAAAAACCCGGCGTAGAATGACCCTCCCAGCGACCCACCGACGCCCGCCATGCCCCTAGACGACCAGACCCTCCGCGACATCTCCCGCCTCACCCTGCAGCACTACCAGGACAGCGCCGAGGCCTTCCGCGAAGGCACCCGCGACCACGACGTCAGCCAGAACATCGCCGCCCTGCTGCGGCACATCCACGGCCAGCCGCCCTTCGCCCTGCTGGATTTCGGCTGCGGCCCCGGCCGCGATCTGTGCACCTTCAAGGCCCTGGGCCATGCGCCGGTGGGCCTGGACGGCTGCCCGAACTTCGTGGAAATGGCCCGCCAGGCCAGCGCTTGCGAGGTGTGGTTGCAGGACTTCCTGGCGCTGGACCTGCCGGCGGCGCGCTTCGATGGCATCTATGCCAACGCCAGCCTGTTCCACGTGCCGCGCCAGGAGCTGCCGCGGGTGCTGGGCGAGCTGCGCGCGGCGCTCAAGCCCGGCGGCGTGCTGTTCGCCTCCAACCCGCGCGGGGACAATGCCGAGGGCTGGAACGGCCCGCGCTACGGTGCCTATCACGACTGGGAAAACTGGAAACAGCTGCTCGAAGCGGCGGGCTTCGAGCAGCTGGAACACTACTACCGGCCCGCCGGGCTGCCGCGCGAGCAGCAGCCCTGGCTGGCCAGCGTGTGGCGGCGCGTCGGTTAGCTGCCCTTGGCGGCCCAGGCGTTGAAGCGCAGTTCCAGCTCCTCGCCGTGGTCCACCCAGAAGGCGAAGTCCACCGGCACCGCCTGCTCCAGGTTGGCCGGCGCGGTGTTCAGGCGCTCCACCAGGGCCGGGTCGACCAGCGCGTTGGTCTTGGTGTTGACCGAGCCATAGCCCAGCTTCACGGTGTGGATCTTCTGCTGCTCCGGGCGCAGCGAGAAGGCGATGAAGTCCTCCGCCGCCTGCTTGTTCGGGCTGCCCTTGGGAATGGCCCAGGAATCGATGGCGTAGAGGCTGTCGTTCCACACCACCTTCATCGGCGCGCCCTCTTCCTGGGCGGCGAACACCCGGCCGTTGTAGGCGGTGCTCATCACCACGTCGCCGCTGGCGAGGAACTGCATGGGCTGGGCGCCGGACTCCCACCACTGGATCGACGGCTTGATCTGGTCCAGCTTGCGGAAGGCGCGGTCGACGCCTTCGGGGGTGGCCAGCACCTTGTAGATGTCCTGCCGGGGTACGCCGTCGGCCAGCAGGGCGATCTCCAGGCTGTACTTGGCGCCCTTGCGCAGGGCGCGCTTGCCGGGGAATTTCTTCGTGTCCCAGAAGTCCGCCCAGCCCGTGGGCGCGGCGGAGAGGTGCTTGCTGTCGTAGGCCATGACCATCGACCACACCAGCAGGCCGGCGCCGCAGTCGGAGAAGGTGCCCGGCACGAAGTCGGCGGCATTGCCCAGGCGCGCCGGGTCCAGTTGCTCGAACAGGCCCTCGTCGCAGCCGCGCAGCAGCTCCGGGCCCTCGATCTGGACCACGTCCCAGTTGACGCTGTGGGTGTCGACCATGGCCTTGATCTTGCCCATCTCGCCGTTGTACTCGCCGGCGATCACCTTGTTGCCGGTGGCCTTCGCGAAGGGTTTGTAGAAGGCTTCGGTCTGCACGTCCTTACTGGTGCCGCCGAAGGAGATCACACTCAGGTCGGCCGCCATGGCGCCGGACGCCAGGCCCATGAGCAGGGCCGCCGCTATCGGGTTCTTCATTTCCACCTCTTGGCTTTGTTGTTGGCAGATTGCAAGCACGCTAGGCGCCCGGCCTCTGCGGGCCGGGACGCAGGCGAAGGGGTCAGCTGCGGTAGTCGGCCGCGCCATCCTCGATCAGGCGCAGGGCCGATTCCCAGGCCAGCAGGTGCAGGCCGCCGGCCAGGGCTTCCTCCTCCTGCACGGCGACGCGTTCACGTACCGCTTCGGGCGGGTAGCGCAGCTGGCGGCCGCCGGCCAGGGCCTGGACCTGGGCCTGGCAGGCGCGTTCGAGGAAGTAGATCTGGTTGAAGGCCTCGGCGATGCAGCGCCCGGTGGCCAGCAGGCCGTGGTTGCGCAGGATCATCGCCATGTGCGAACCGAGGTCGCGGACCAGGCGCGAGCGCTCGTCCGGGTCCAGGGCGATGCCCTCGTAGTCGTGGTAGCCCAGGCGGTTGTGGTACTTGAGCGCGTGCTGGCTGATCGGCAGCAGGCCCTCTTCCAGGGCCGACACGGCGATGCCGGCGGCGGTGTGGGTGTGGATCACGCAGGCCAGGTCCGGGCGCCCGGCATGCACCGCCGAGTGGATGTTGAAGCCAGCGCGGTTGACGCTGCCCGGGCCGAAGCGCGGGTCGATGACGTCGCCGGCGTGGTCGACCTTGACCAGGTCGGAAGCGCGCATCTCGTGGAACATCACGCCGTAGCGGTTGATCAGGTAGTGCCCCGGCTCGCCCGGCACGCGGGCGGAGATGTGCGTGTCGATGTGGTCGGTCCAGCGGAAGTGCGCCACCAGCCGGTACAGCGCGGCGAGGTCGCAGCGCGCCTGCCACTCTTCGGCGGAAATACTCGCGGGGTCGATGCTGTAAGCTGTGTCGCGCATGGCAGTTCCTTGTCATCAGGCTTGCGCGGCTTGGCTGCCGCGTCGTGCCCCGCAGTGTGCTGGGCCGCCCGCCCCGGCCGCCATGCACAGGGGCGCTGGAGTGCCTGCAGTGCTGTTATGGCCGCGCGGCCTGTACAGTTTCCGTTTCCCTTCCACCGGACGCTTCGATGCTGTTGCTCGACCCCACTTGCGAAACGCCCCTGGTCACCCAGATCGTCGACGGCATCGCCCAGGCCATCGACGAGCAGCGCCTGCGCCCTGGCGCCAAGCTGCCCTCCATCCGCAGATTCGCCCAGACCCACGGAGTGAGCCACTTCACCGTGGTCGAGGCCTACGACCGCCTGGTGGCGCGCGGCTGCCTGAACGCCGTGCCCAACGCCGGCTTCTACGTGCGCGGCCCGCTGCCCGGGGAAACCGCCGACGAGCAGGCCGCTCCGGAATTCGACTTCGACGCCCACCTGCTGCTGCACAAGGTGTTCCAGCCCCTGGGCATGGAACTGCGCCCCGGCGTCGGCGTGCTGCCCGAGCACTGGCTGGATGGCGAAGGCCTGCTGCGCGGCCTGCGCACCCTGGCCCGGGAGGAACCGGCGCAGTTCGGCAACTACGGCCACAGCAAGGGCAACCCGCGCCTGCGCGGCAAGCTGGCCGACCGCCTGGCCGACGCCGGGGTGGCCGCCAGCCCCGAGCAGATACTGCTGACCAGCGGCGCCAGCCAGGCCCTGGACCTGGCCGTGCGCTACCTGGTGCAGCGCGGCGACCCGGTGCTGGTGGACGAGCCCGGCTACCACAACCTGTTCCTCAACCTGCGCCTGCAGGGCGCCAACCTGTTGGGCGTGCCGCGCAGCGCCGACGGCCTGGACCTGGAGCGCCTGGAGCAACTGGTGCGCGAATACCGGCCCAAGGTCTACTTCACCCAGGCGCGGCTGCAGAGCCCCACCGGCGCCAGCCTGTCCCTGGCCGCCAGCCACCGCCTGCTGCAACTGGCGGAGAAGTACGACTTCCTGATCGTCGAGAACGACATCTACGCCGACCTCGACCCCGCCGGCCAACTGCTGCTGGCCAACCTCGACCAGATGGCGCGGGTGATCTACATCGGCAGCCTGTCCAAGGTCATCGCCCCGGCGCTGCGGGTGGGCTTCATCGCCACCCACCCGGAGCTGATCGAGGAACTGCTGCCGCTGAAGATGGTGGCCGGGCTGACCAGCTCTGAACTCACCGAAACCCTGGCCCTGGACATCCTCCTCCAGGGCCGCCAGCGCAAGCACGTGCGCCAGCTCCGCGAGCAGCTCGGCGAGGCCCACGACAGCGTGGCCCGGCGCCTGGAGGCGGCGGGGCTGGAGCTGTTCCACGAGCCGCGCGCCGGGCTGTTCCTCTGGGCCCGGCACCGCGCGGTGGCCGACGCCACGCTGCTGGCCGAGCGGGCCAAGGAAGCGAAGATCCTGCTGTTCCCCGGCCAGCTGTTCATGCCCGACGGCCGCCACGTGCCCTGGCTGCGTTTCAACGTCGCGCACTCCCAGGACGAACGGCTCTACGCCTTCCTCTCCCGCCAGGGCGAGCTTTCGTAGGATGGGTTGAGCGGAGCGATACCCATCACCCTGGCCGATGGGTATCGCAAGCTCAACCCATCCTACGAAGAGCGCCCCGGTCCAGCCAGCAAGACACCGGCGGATATCGCCAGGCGCCGCGCCAGCGCTTAGACTTGCCGCCCATCATGAACCAGCCAAGAGAACACCATGGGCGCCCAGTGGAAAGCCAAACATAAGGAAGCCGCCGCCAACGCCAAGGGCCGCGTCTTCGGCAAACTCGCCAAGGAAATCATGATCGCCGCGCGCAACGGCGCCGATCCGGACATGAACCCGAAACTGCGCCTGGTAGTCGAGCAGGCCAAGAAGGCCTCGATGCCGCGCGACACCCTGGAGCGCGCCATCAAGAAAGGCGCCGGCCTGCTCGACGGCGGCGCCAGCTTCGAGCGCGTGGTCTACGAAGGCTTCGCCCCGCACCGCGTGCCGGTGATCGTCGAGTGCCTGACCGACAACGTGAACCGCACCGTGGCGGAAATCCGCGTGCTGTTCCGCAAGGGCCAGCTGGGCGCCTCCGGCTCGGTGGCCTGGGACTTCGACTACCTGGGCATGATCGAAGCCACCCCGGCCAGCAGCGACGCCGACGCGGAACTGGCCGCCATCGAGGCCGGCGCCCAGGACTTCGAGGCGGGCGAGGAAGACGGCGACACCCTGTTCCTCACCGATGCCACCGACCTGGACGCCGTCTGCCGCGCCCTGCCCGAGCACGGTTTCACCGTCGCCTCGGCCAAGCTCGGCTACAAGGCGAAGAACCCGGTGAGCCTGTCCGGCGCGGAGCTGGAGGAAGTCGAAGCCTTCCTCGACGCCCTGGACGGCAATGACGACGTGCAGAACCTCTACGTCGGCCTGGCCTGACGCCACGCGCCGGGTTCCCGGGGGCATAGGGCGTATAACCGTTCGCGGTTATACGCCGCTACACCCTTTTCATCGCCAACGCCATGGCTGAGCCATGGTGATGGGTATCGCTTCGCTCAACCCATCCTACGGGACTGTAGGATCTCATCCGCGAAACGCGGCGGAATGCCCAGGCTCGCCCCCAGGCGGGGTTCGACCAAGGCCAAACGGCGGATAACGCGGAGCGTTATTCGCCCTACGCGCCCCGTCCCATCAGAACCGCCTGGCTCGCCTCGGCCTTCTCGCGGAGGAAGTCCCAGGTGGTGCGCATCCGCGCGATGTCCTTGAGTTCCGTGGGCATCAGCATCCAGAAGGTCCGCACGAACTCGATCTCGCCCGCCAGCACCGGCTGCAACGTCGGGTCCTCCGCCGCGGCGAACGCCGGCAGGATGGCCAGCCCCGCTCCCTCGGCCACCGCGCGCTGCTGGGCCAGGATGCTGGTGCAGCGCAGGGCCATGTGCAGCGGCCGGCCGATCTCGTCCAGGTACTGCAGCTCCTTGCTGTACAGCAGGTCGTCGACGTAGCCCACCAGCGCGTGCTTGCGCAGGTCGTCACGGTTGCGGATCGGCCCGCGCTCGGCCAGGTAGTCCCCGGCCGCGTACAGGCGCAGCACGTAGTCGGTCAGCCGGGTGATCAGGTAGGGCCCGCGGCCGGGGCGTTCCAGGGTGATGACGATATCCGCCTCGTGGCGCGACAGCTGCAGCGCCCGCGGCACCGCCAGCAGGTCCACGCCCAGGTGCGGGTGGCGGCGGTTCAGCTCCACCAGCTGCGAGGTCAGCAGCGTCGAGCCATAGCCTTCTGTGGCGCCGATGCGCACCTTGCCCGAGAGGTTGTCCTCGGCCCCGGCCAGGCGCTTCTCGATCACCTTGCAGGCGCTTTCCATGGCCTCGGCCTGGGGCAGCAGGCCGTGCCCGGCCTCGGTCAGCCGATAGCCGGAGGGCTCGCGCACCAGCAGCTGCGCGCCGATGCTCTTTTCCAGCGCCTGCAGGCGCCGCGCCACCGTGGTGTGGTCCACGCCCAGGCGCCGCGCGGCCACGGTGAGCTTGCCGGCGCGGGAGAGTTCGAGGAAGAAACGCAGGTTGTCCCAGTCCATCGCCGGCTCCGAGTGTGCAAAAACGCAGAGCATGCTTGCACATCACCGCATTGAATTCATCAAAAATGCACTGCTAGGATCAATCCAACTGCCTTGAGGCATGCCCAAGGCCCATAACAACAAACCGCCGCAGGCTGGGAGTTCCGATGAGTACCACCACTACTGCCGTTCCCACGGTCAAACTCTTCATCGACGGCAAGCCCGTCGAGTCCACCAGCAGCGAATGGCGCGAGGTGATCAACCCCGCCACCCAGGAAGTCCTCGCCCGCGTGCCCTTCGCCACCGCCGAGGAAGTCGAGCGCGCCGTGGCCAGCGCCAAGGCCGCGTTCAAGACCTGGAAGAAAACCCCGATCGGCGCCCGCGCGCGCATCTTCCTCAAGTACCAGCAGCTGATCCGCGAGAACATGAAGGAACTGGCGGCCATCCTCACCGCCGAACAGGGCAAGACCCTGCCCGACGCCGAAGGCGACGTGTTCCGCGGCCTGGAGGTGGTCGAGCACGCCGCGGCCATCGGCAACCTGCAGCTGGGCGAGCTGGCCAACAACGTGGCCGGCGGCGTCGACACCTTCACCCTGCTGCAGCCGCTGGGCGTGTGCGCCGGCATCACCCCGTTCAACTTCCCGGCGATGATCCCGCTGTGGATGTTCCCGATGGCCATCGCCACCGGCAACACCTTCGTCCTCAAGCCCTCCGAGCAGGACCCGATGGTGACCATGCGCCTGGTCGAGCTGGCCCATGAGGCCGGCATCCCGCCGGGTGTGCTCAACGTCATCCACGGCGGCCCGGACGTGGTCAACGCCATCTGCGACCACCCGGACATCAAGGCCGTGTCCTTCGTCGGCTCCACCCGCGTGGGCACCCACGTCTACAACCGCGCCTCGCTGGCCGGCAAGCGCGTGCAGTGCATGATGGGCGCCAAGAACCACGCCGTGATCCTGCCCGACGCCAACAAGGAGCAGACCCTCAACGCCATCGCCGGCGCGGCCTTCGGCGCCGCCGGGCAGCGCTGCATGGCGGTTTCCGTGGCCATCCTGGTGGGCGAGGCCAACGAGTGGATCCCGGACCTGGTGGCCAAGGCCAAGACCCTCAAGGTCAGCGGCGGCACCGAGGCCGGCACCGACGTCGGCCCGCTGGTCTCCTGCGCCGCCCTGGACCGCGTCAGCGGCCTGATCGAGCGCGGCATCCAGGAAGGCGCCAAGCTGGAGCTGGACGGCCGCAACCCGCAGGTGGCCGGCTATCAGAAAGGCAACTTCGTCGCCCCGACCATCTTCTCCGGCGTCAGCGCGCAGATGAGCATCTACCGCGAGGAAATCTTCGGCCCGGTGCTCTGCGTGGTCTCGGTGAAGACCCTGGACGAAGCCATCGAGCTGATCAACGCCAACCCCAACGGCAACGGCACCGCCATCTTCACCCGCTCCGGCGCCGCCGCGCGGCACTTCAAGGAAGAGATCGACGTCGGCCAGGTGGGCGTCAATGTGCCCATCCCGGTGCCGGTGCCGCTGTTCTCCTTCACCGGCTCGCGCGGCTCCAAGCTGGGCGACCTGGGTCCCTACGGCAAGCAGGTGGTGCAGTTCTACACCCAGACCAAGACGGTCACCGAACGCTGGTTCGACGAGAACGAAGTGGGCGGTGCGGTGAACACCACCATCCACCTGAAGTAAGCCACCCAAACCCGCCCGCGCGCCCCGCCGGCCAGGCCCCCCAGCAGGAAGCAGCGGGGCCACAGGCCACGCGCGGTGCGGGCCCTGTTCCCGACAACGACAACAAGGGGAAACCCCATGCGCATCGGCTTCATCGGACTCGGCAACATGGGCGGCCCCATGGCCGCCAACCTGCTCAAGGCCGGCTTCGACCTGAGCGTCTTCGACCTCTCCAGCGCAGCCGTGCAGGCCGCCGTGGCCCAGGGCGCCAAGGCCGTGGCCTCGCCGGCGGAACTGGCCGGCGCCGACGTGGAAGTGATCATCACCATGCTGCCGGCGGCGGCCCACGTGAAGCAGGTCTACCTCGGCGCTGAGGGCCTGCTGGCCAAGGTGCAGCCCGGCGTGCTGCTGATCGACTCCTCCACCATCGATCCGCACAGCGCCCGCGAGGTCTCGGCGGCGGCCCAGGCCCACGGCAATCCGATGCTCGACGCCCCGGTCTCCGGCGGCACCGCGGGCGCGGCGGCCGGCACCCTGACCTTCATGGTCGGCGGCGAGGCGGCCGACTTCGAGCACGCCAGGCCGGTGCTGGCGGCCATGGGCAAGAACATCGTGCACTGCGGCGGCGCCGGCAACGGCCAGGTGGCCAAGGTGGCGAACAACCTGCTGCTGGGCATCAGCATGATCGGCGTGGCCGAAGCCATGTCCCTGGGCGTGAAGCTGGGCATGGATGCGCAAGTGCTGGCCGGCATCATCAACACCTCCAGCGGCCGCTGCTGGGCCTCGGAAGTGAACAACCCGCTCACCGGCGCCCCGGCGGCGCGCGGCTACAGCGGCGGCTTCGGCACCGACCTGATGCTCAAGGACCTGGGCCTGGCCAGCGAGGCCGCCCGCCAGGTGCGCCAGCCGGTGCTGCTCGGGGCGCTGGCGCAGCAGCTGTTCCAAGCGTTCAGCAACCAGGGGAATGGGCAGCTGGATTTCTCGGCGATCGTGAAGCTGTATCAGGAGGGGTGAGGCCAACCGCCAACCGCTCTCGTAGGAGCGAGCTTGCTCGCGAATGGAGTCAACCGGCGGTGATGGTGCTTGAGGTTGACTCCGAACCCTCTCCCCAGCCCTCTCCCTGAAGGGAGAGGGGGCTAGTCCGTGCCGAGAGAAGGAATGGCTTCAGCCGGCAATCTCTGCGCTAGCCGGCTGACTCCAGAACATCAACGTCTGCCCAACGGTCCCCTCTCCCTTCAGGGAGAGGGTTAGGGAGAGGGCGCTCTTCAGGCCACACACCATACCCAGCCCGGAACCCTGTTCGCGAGCAAGCTCGCTCCTACAAAAGCTCCAATCCCCTCCCGCACTCTGCGAAATTTCACACCCGACCTTTCCATTGAGCCCCTACAAACCCCGCCGGTAGGCTCTGCCCGTCACGGTCAATGCCGTGACACGGGTGTAGCAACCCGGATAGCTAAGGCGCGGTAGCGCCAGGCATTTCGATGCGCT